>JAFAYN010000201.1 GCA_019240375.1 Gemmatimonadota bacterium | reverse complement strand
ACTCCGACCTGGCGGGGGCGGTGTTCTTCGCGCTGGTGCCGTGGGTGGTGGTGGGCGGGCTCCCGGAGCTGATCGCCCCGCCCGCCGATCCGGACGGAGAGATGGGGCGGGCCCCGCGGCTGGTGCGGCTGCTGGGGCGCTACCTGTACGCGCCGGTACTGGCGGTCTACCTCGCCATCCTCCTCGCCTACGCGGTCAAGGTGCTTGCCACGGGCGAGGCGCCCAAGAACCTCCTGTCGCCCATCATCCTCCTGGCGGGCGCGTACGGCTTCCTCGGCTCCCTCCTGCTGGAGCCGCTGCGGCGCGACCCGGAGCACGTCGGCGTGGCGCGGATGATCCGCCTCCTCCCGGTGCCGATGCTGGTGCTCCTCCCCTTCGCCCTGTGGGCGGTGTGGGAGCGCCGCGACCAGTACGGGTGGACGGAGTTCCGCTACCTCCGCTTCGCGCTCCTCCTCGCGCTCGCCGTCCTCGCGGTGCTGGGAACGATCCGCCTGGTCCGCCGCCGTGAGCCGGTGTTCCTGCTGGTGCCGGTGGTGCTCGGCGCCACGCTGCTCCTGTCGTCCTTCGGGCCGTGGGGCGCGACGGCAGTGTCGCGGCGCAGCCAGCAGGCGCGGCTGCGCGAAGGGCTGGCGAAGGCGGGGCTGCTGCGCGATGGAAAGGTCACGCGCCCGCTCACCCGCCCCACCGAAGCGCCGCGCGACACCCTCCCGGTCCCGGGCGACGTCTACGAGCCGATCTCCGGGAGCCTCCGCTACCTGTACGAGGAGCAGGGGCCCGCCGCCGTGCAGCCGTTCTTCGCCGCCGACGTGTCGGGATTCGACAACGGGTGGGCGCTGACCAGCGCGCTCCGGCTCCGTCCCGGGTGCCGACCGGACCAGCGGCTCCTCTTCGCCTCCGCCACGCTCCCCGAGAACACGCCGGTCCCCGGGCTCCCGGCGGGGACGCTGTACCGGCTGCACGGCACCCGGGAGGGTACGAAGCCGGACACCGGCGCGGTCCACATCGTCTTCACCGACGCCGAAGCGCGGGTGACGGCGCGCGACGGGGCGGGGGAGTGGACGGCACGGGTGGACCTGCACCCGCTCTTCGCGCGTCTGGTGGCGGGCGAGGGGGAGGGGTGTGTGGCGGAGGGGCGCAACGTGACCATCCGGCTCACTCCCGCCGAGGCGCGCCGTCCGCTCGTGGACGCTGCGGGACGGACACGGGGCGAGATGGTGCTCACGGAGATCGCCGCCGGAGTGGCGGACGATCCCACCGCGAAGGGCGGGAGCGCCCGCCTCCGGCTGAACCAGCTGGACGCGCTGCTGGTGGTCGGCGGGCCCTGACCTCGGCTTGACAGGGGGCCTGGCATCCCGGAGTTTTCCGGGATGCCGACCGACCCGCAAACCCGATCCGACGACGAGCTGCTGGGGCAGTTCCGCGCCCGCAAGCGCCTCGCCCTGGCCCGCGCCATCTCCATCGTGGAGAACACCCGGCCGGGCTTCCAGCGCCTCCTCCACGAGCTGCACACCGAGCAGGGGAACGCCCAGCGGATCGGGCTGACCGGCCCCCCCGGGGCGGGGAAGTCCACCCTCACCTCGCGTCTCGCCGCCGAGTTCCGCAAGCTCGACGAGCAGGTGGGGATCGTGGCGGTGGACCCCTCGTCGCCCTTCACCGGCGGGGCGCTGCTGGGCGACCGGATCCGGATGAACAACATCTCCACCGACCCGGGCGTCTTCATCCGCTCCATGGCGGCGCGCGGCTCATTGGGCGGGCTGGCGACCACCACCAACGAGGTGGCCGACCTGATGGACGCCTACGGGTGCGCCCGGGTCCTCCTGGAAACGGTGGGGGTGGGGCAGTCGGAGCTGGAGATCGCCGGGGCGGCAGACACCACGGTGGTGGTGCTGGTCCCCGAGTCGGGCGACTCGATCCAGGCGATGAAGGCGGGGCTGATGGAGATCGCTGACGTGTTCGTGATCAACAAGGCGGACCGTCCCGGCGCCGACCGGCTGGCGCAGGAGATCGAGGTGATGCTGCACATGCGCCTGGGCGACGGCTCGCCCGCGGCGGCGGGGCACCACGGTGTCAGCATGCGCAGCGTGGGGAAGGCGGCGCGGGAGCGCTCCCGGGCGGTGGCGGAGGAGCAGGGCGCGTGGGCGATCCCGGTCATCAAGACCGTGGGGCAGTCCGGGGAGGGGATCGACGAACTGGTGCGAACGCTGGACCGGCATGCGGTGTATCTGCGGGAAAGCGGTGAGCTTTCCCGCCGGCGGCAGGCGCGCCTGGCGGAGCGCGTCCGGGCGGTGGTGGAGCGGCAGCTGAAGATGCTGGCCTGGGTGGATGGACGCGGCGAAGAGATGCTGGAAGAAGCGCTCCCCGCGCTGGAGTCCGGCGCGGAGTCCCCCTATACCGTCGCGGCGCGGATCGTGCGAGCGATGGGCCTCGAAACCCCCTGAAGGACCGGAACATGAGCTCGATCGACTACGGCGTCTCGCCGGACGCGCTCCTCGAACGGATCGCGGAAAAGGAGCAGGAGATCGCGGAGCTGAAGAACCGCCTCCGGGAGTGGGAGGACGGCTTCGCCCGGACCCCCAGCCGCGAGGCCAACTTCACCAGCGTCTCGGGGGCGGAGGTCGCCCCGCTCTACACCCCGCTCGACCGGCCGGAGCCCGGCTCGGAGGAGGCCGGGTACTACCTGGACCGGATCGGCCTCCCGGGGGAGTTCCCCTTCACCCGCGGGCCGTACGGGACCATGTACCGGACCCGGCTCTGGACCATGCGCCAGTTCG
>JAFAYN010000166.1 GCA_019240375.1 Gemmatimonadota bacterium | reverse complement strand
CCGGGGTGGCGGTCATCGCGGCGATGCTGGTCTACGAGCAGAGCCTGGTGAAGCACGACGACTTTTCACGCATCGACGCGGCGTTCTTCACCGTCAACGGCGCCATCTCCATCGTCTTCTTCCTGATCGTGCTGGGCGAGAGGCTGTTCGCGTGACGGCTCGCGCCGACGCGCCGGTCGTCTTCGGGATCACCGGGGCCTCGGGGGCGCCGTACGCCGTCCGGCTCCTGCGCGCCCTCAACGAGACGGCCACGCCCACGCGGCTGATTGTCTCGTCGTACGGCTGGCGGCTGATGGCGGAGGAGTCGGGGATCGACGGGGTGGAGCAGCTCCGCGCGGCGACGGGGGACTGGTCGCGGGTGGAGCTGTACGACTCGCTAGACCGCGGGGCGACGCCGGCTTCCGGGTCGGCGCCCTCGCGCGGGATGGTGGTGTGCCCGTGCTCCATGGGGTCGCTGGCATCCATCGCCGCGGGGACCTCGCGCAACCTGGTGGAGCGCGCGGCGGACGTGACGCTCAAGGAGCGCCGCCCGCTGATCCTGGTCCCCCGCGAGACGCCGCTGTCGCTGATCCACCTGGAGAACATGACACGGCTGACCCGCGCCGGCGCGACCATCCTCCCCGCCGCCCCGGGCTTCTACTCGCGCCCGGAAACCATCGACGAGCTGGTGGACTTCGTCGTCGCGCGGATCCTGGACCACCTGGGGGTGGAGCACCGGATCGGGCGGCGCTGGCGGAGCGGGGAGGCGGCGGGGTGAAAGTCGGCATCATCTCCGACACGCACGGCCTCCTCCGCCCCGAGGTTTTCACCGTGTTCGAGGGGGTCGAGCACATCCTGCACGCGGGGGACGTGGGGCCGGCTGACCTGCTGACCGAGCTGGAGGCCATCGCCCCGGTGACGGCGGTGTGGGGGAACACGGACGGGTGGGAGGCGCGGGGGCGGGTGCCGGAGGTCGCGCGGGTGGAGCTGGAGGGCGTGCGGGTAACCGTGGTGCACGGGATGCAGGTGGGCTCACCCACGCCGGCGCGGATCGCGGCGGCGTACCCGGACGCGGAGCTGGTGGTGTTCGGGCACTCGCACCGGCCGGTGATCGAGCGGGTGGGGACGCTGCTGGCGGTCAACCCGGGGAGCGCGGGGCGCCAGCGCTTCCGCGACCCGGTGACCGTGGCCCTCGCGGAGCTGTCCGCCGGCGGGGTGTCGGCCCGCCTGGTGGAGTTGAAAGCGTGACCCGTCGAGCCGCCGGCATCCCGGCGGCTCGACTCGCAGGTGAACCTGAACGGGAGAGTCGATGAAGCGTATCTCGTTGCTCGGGGCGATGCTGGGTGTCGCCCTCCCCCTCGCGCCCGCTGCGGCGCAGACCTTTTCCACGAACGATCCCGTCCTCCGGGCGATCTGGAACGAGGGGATGAACAACTCGCAGCTCTACCCGCTCGCGCAGTCGCTGCTCGACTCGGTGGGGCCGCGCCTGACCGGATCGCAGGAGCTGCGCTCGGCGAGCGACTGGGCCCTCGCCCGCTACCGGAGCTGGGGGATCCCCGCGCGCCGGGAGCAGTGGGGGACCTGGACGGATTGGCGGAGCGGGACGGTGCACGTGGACCTGACGGCGCCGCGCGTCCGCACCCTGGAAGCGTACCTCGCCCCGTGGAGCCCTGGGACGCAGGGAGCGGTCGACGGCGACGTGGTGACGCTCCCCACCGTCTCCAGCGCGGCGGAGTTCGAGGCATGGCTCCCGCAGGCGCGCGGGAAGTGGGTGATGATCGCCTTCCCGCAGCCCACCTGCCGCCCCGACGACAACTGGGAGAAGTGGGCGATGCCGGGGTCGTTCGACCGGATGAAGGCGGAGCGGCAGGCCGCGCTCCTGGCGTGGAACTCCAGCATGACGGCGACGGGGGTCACCGCCCGCGACATGCCGAAGCGCCTGGAGCAGGCGGGGGCGCTGGGCGTGGTCACCGGGAACTGGAACCGCGGCTGGGGCGTCGACTTCAACTACGCCCGCGCGCGCACGGAGCGGGTCCCGACGGTGGACCTGGCGTGCGAGGACTACGGGCTGGTGTACCGCCTGGCGCAGAACCGCCAGGGGCCGAAGCTGCGGGTGGACGCCACGGCGCAGGTCGGGGCCGAGGCGCCGGTCTTCAACACCGTCGCCGAGGTGCGCGGGAGCCGCAAGCCCAACGAGTACGTGATGATGTCGGCGCACTTCGATTCGTGGACCACCGGCTCCGGGGCGACGGACAACGGCACCGGCACCGTCACCATGATGGAGGCGATGCGGATCCTGCGGAAGGTGTACCCCAAGCCGCGGCGCACGCTGCTGGTGGGGCACTGGGCTGGCGAGGAGCAGGGGCTGAACGGCTCGCGCGCCTTCGTGGCCGACCATCCGGAGGTCGTGGCGGGGCTGCAGGCGCTCTTCAACCAGGACAACGGCACCGGCCGGGTCACCAACATCGGGATGCAGGGCTTCACGGGGGCGGCGGGGTACTTCGACCGCTGGCTCCGACAGATCCCCACCGAGATCACGCAGTACATCAAGGTCGACTCGCCGGGATCGCCCAGCACGGGCGGGAGCGACCACTCGTCGTTCGTGTGCGCGAAGGCGCCGGCGTTCATGCTGGGGTCGCTGAGCTGGGACTACGGCACGTATACCTGGCACACCAACCGCGATACCTTCGACAAGATCTCCTGGGACGACCTGCGCAACAACGCGGTGCTGGTGGCGATGCTGGTCTACCTCGCCTCCGAGGACCCGGACCGGGTGCCGCGCGACGTGCGTACGGATCTTACGGACAACCAGGGGCATACCGGGGTGTGGCCTGCGTGTCAGCCTCCTACACGAGCCGCTGCTCAGAGCACTCGTTGATTTGTCTGGTGGGTTCGCGTGTGGGGCCGCTCCGGAGCCCGGCGGTACTGCTGCCGGTCTCCTGCGCGGGGCCGGTGAGCCTCACGAAACCGCCGTGAGTCTCACCAGCCCGGAGTGAGCCTCGCCAAAACTACCGGCGAGTCTCCCTCCGAACAGGATTTGGGAACTGTGGGAACGACGAAGGGCGAGCATCCACGTGGGTGCTCGCCCTTCGTCGTGTCGTTCCCCTCTCCCAGAATTGGGAGAGGGGTGGCGCGAAGCGCCGGGGTGAGGGCTGCCGTCCCTACTCGATCGGCTTCGACGTCGTGTCCTTTCTCGCTGTGTCCTTGCCGGCCGTCGTGTCCCTCCGCTCGTACTTCTGGATCAGCGAGTCGAGGTTGGGCGTCTTGGCGCTGTCGGCGGCGGTGGAGGCGGCTGCCGCGGCGCGCAGGGTGACGAGCACCACCTCGGGCTGGGCTCCCAGGCGCACGGGGACGTAGGTGTGGCCGATCCCGCAGCTGATGAACAGCCCGTTCCCTCGCACCCGGTACAGGCGGTCGGTCCCCGGGACACGACTGCTGGGGTAGATCTCGGTGTTGTACCAGGAGAGGCGCGGGGTGCCCGGCACCTCGATCCTCCCGCAGAAGGCATGGCCGGACAGGACCAGCGGGTACGCGCTGTCCGGGGCGGCGAGCGCCCCCTGCGGCATGTGCGACAGGAGGAGGGCGGTGATCCCGCTGCGGGGGATCCCCTTGAAGATCTCCTCCTGGCGCCACTCCGGCCTGCGCGCCACGTACGGGTCGATCCC
>JAFAYN010000581.1 GCA_019240375.1 Gemmatimonadota bacterium | reverse complement strand
GGTCGTCGTGGTTCCCATAAGCTCCTCCTGGTTGAGTGATTCCCTCCAGGTTCAGCTTATCACCACGGCGGCCTCTTTCACATGGAATCTCACGTGGGCTTCTCCGCGAGCAGGGGGCGAGGATTTCCCCGTCGCCGCCCGGACCGTAGATTGCGCCGTCCCGAGCCGGCCCCGTGTGTGTCGGCGCGACCGATCCGCGAACCCCGACCTCCCGAATGGCGAACCTTCCCTCGCGCGACAAAGCTCTCGCGCTGATGCACCAGTACGTCGAGAGCGAGTCGCTCCGCCGGCACATGTACTCCGTCGAGGCCGTGTGCCGCGCCTACGCCCGCAAGTTCGGCGAGGACGAGGAGCTGTTCGGGATCACCGGGCTCCTCCACGACTTCGACTACGAGAAGTTCCCCGACGAGCACCCGGTCCCCGGGGTGGAGATGCTGCGCGAGCGCGGCTACCCCGATGAGGTGCTGCACGCGATCCTGGCCCATTACACTCCCCGCACCGGGGTGGAGCCGGAAACGCTCCTCGACCGGACGCTCTGGGCGTGCGACGAGATCACCGGGCTGGTCACCGCCGCGGCGCTGGTGCGCCCCAACAGGTCGGTGATGGACCTGGAAGCCAAGTCGGTGATGAAGAAGTTCAAGGACAAGGCCTTCGCCGCCGGGGTGAACCGCGAGGAGGTGCAGCACGCGGTGGGGCTGCTGGACGTGGACCTGAAGGAGCACACGCAGTTCGTGATCGAGGCGATGCGCGGGATCGCCCCGGAGCTGGGATTACAGGGGGCGGAAGTCCCTTCGTAGCGGCGTTCGCCGGTCCCGGATACCGGTGTCGGGAGGGGCCCCAGAGCGGGGCCCCTCCTTTTTTCAGCGAAGTCCGTGGGCAGGCCGGTTCACGTGGGGCGCGGCGGCTCCCTCTGCTCCCGCCTCGGGTGGGGACCATGCTGGCGCGGAACTCGCACCGGCCCGGCCCTCCCGCGGCGCGCCGACACCACACCGGCGCCGATGGACGAGAACGTCTTCGCACGAACCCGAGCATGATGCAGAGCCACTCCGCACTCCAGCGCCTCGCCACCCGGGTGGGGATCCTCCCCTCGTACGTCGACCAGACGGGAACGGAAACCCGCGTGACCTCCGACGAGACCCGCGTCGCCATCCTGGCGGCGATGGGGATCGACGCCTCCACCCCCGAACTGGCCGAAGCCGCGCTGGAAGCGCTGGAGGCGCGCGAGTGGGCCCGCATCCTCCCTCCGGTGCGTGTGGTGCGGCGGAGCGACCCGGAGGCCGCGCTGGTGGTGGCGCGCGTGCCGGAGGGAGCGGGCGACACGGTGGCCTGGTCGCTGGAGTTCACTCCCGAGCGGGGGGAGCCGCGGCGTCTTTCCGGCGAATCGCTCCCCGAATGGGACGGGTCGGTGATGCTCTCGCTCCGCGAGCCTCCTCCGGAGGGGTACCACACGCTGCGCGTCACGGTGCGGGCGGGCGGGGAGGAGCGGACGGGCGAGCAGTCGCTGATCGTGGTCCCCGACGCCTGCCCCTCGGTGGAGGAGGTCGCCGGGCGGGCGCGGGTCTTCGGGGTGATCGCCAACCTGTACACGGCGCGCAGTGCGAGCAACTGGGGGATCGGCGACCTTTCGGACCTGGCCCTGCTCCTGGAGTGGACCGCCGGGGAGGGCGGCGCCTTCGTCGGCGTCAACCCGCTGCACATGCTCCGCAACCGGGGGATGGACGTAAGCCCATACAGCCCGGTGAGCCGCGTCTTCCGCAACCCCGTCTACCTGGACGTCACGGCGGTGCCGGGGGCGAGGGAGGACGGGGAGCTGCTGGATGCGCCGGAGGTGCGGGCGGAGGTGGAGGCGCTCCGCGCCTCCGACCGGGTGGAGTACGAGCGGGTGATGGCGCTCAAGCGGCGCGTGCTGGAGGCGGGGTACCGCGCCCGCGGCGACCGTGACGACGGCTTCCGCCGCTTCGCGGAGGCGCAGGGGGAGGCGCTGACCCTGTTCGCCACCTTCGAGGCGCTGGCCGACCACCTGGGGAGCGGCAACTGGCGCGAGTGGCCGGAAGCCTTCCGCGATCCCCGCTCTCCGGAGGTGGCGGCGTTCCGGACGGAGCACGCGCAGGCGGTGGACTTCCACCGCTGGCTCCAGTTCGAGCTGGACCGGCAGCTCGGCGCCGCGGCGGCGCGGGGCGAGCGCGCGGGGCTGGGGATCGGGGTGTACCAGGACCTCGCCATCGGCACCTCGCCGAGCGGCGCAGACATCTGGGCGAACCCGGGGCTGTTCCTGCGGGGGGTGAGCATCGGCGCCCCGCCCGACGAGTACTCGGCCGCCGGGCAGAACTGGGGGCTCCCCCCGCTCGATCCGCGGGCATTGCGCGAGGACGGGTACCGCTACTGGATCGCGCTGGTGCGCGCCTGCCTGCGCCACGCGGGCGCGCTCCGCATCGACCACGCGGTGGGGCTCTTCCGCCAGTTCTGGATCCCGGAGGGGATGAACGGCACACAGGGCGCGTACGTGGCCTTTCCGGCGGAGGAATTGCTGGGGATCCTTGCGCTGGAGGCGCGGCGGTGCGGGGCGGTGGTGGTGGGGGAGGATCTGGGGACCGTCCCGCCCGAGGTGCCGGAAGCGCTCCGCCGCTGGGGCGTCCACTCGTCGCGCGTCTTCTACTTCGAGCGCGACGGGGACGACTTCCGCGCCGCCGCCGGGTACGAGCCGATGTCGCTCGCCACGGCCAACACGCACGACATGCCGACGCTCGCCGGTTTCTGGCGCGGGCGCGACGTCGACCTGAAGCGGGAGCTGGGACTGATCGAGAGCGACGAAGC
>JAFAYN010000574.1 GCA_019240375.1 Gemmatimonadota bacterium | reverse complement strand
CGCCCACCCCCGTGCCCACGAACACCACCACCAGGTCGTCCACCCCCCGCCCCGCCCCGTAGCGCCACTCGGCCCAGGCGGCGGCGCGCACGTCGTTGAGGATCGCGGCGGGGAGGCCGAAGGCGCGCTCCGCCTCACCGCGCAGGTCGGCCCCGTCCCACCCCAGGTTGGGTGCGCCGACCAGCACCCCGCCGCTCCCCACCTGCCCCGCCACCGCCACCCCGACCGCGTCCACCCGGTCCATCTCCACCCCGAACTCCCTCCGCGCCTCGGCGGCGGCCGCGTCCATGGCGTGCGCCGCCCCGCACTCAGGCTCGGTGGGGATCCGGTGCATCCCCACCACCGAGCCGGCGGCGTCCAGCAGGAGGAGCGCGGTCTTGGTCCCGCCGACGTCCAGCCCCAGGGTGAGGCGGGCGTCACCCGGTGGGGGGACGGTCCCGGCTTCGTCGAGGAGCGCGTCTGCGCACATATTCCGTTCCGGTCCGATTTACGTAAGGTCATGGCACGGCCGGTGGGCGCCGCGGCGCCCACCGGCCGGCGCCCGCACCCGACGCAGGGAACGCGCCCGCCCGCGACGGTGACGCCGCGGACCCGTCCCCGGTCCGGTGGGTACGACGGGGACCGGCCACGCCACGGCCCGCAACCGCCACCGCGGAACGACCCATGGACGCGACACCCGCCCCCAGGCGGCTTTCCCGCTGGCAGAAGCTGGCCGCGGTCTTCGGCCCCACCGCCATCGTGGTGGTGTTCGGGCTCCTCGCGTACTGGGGAACGGTGCGCGAGCGGGAAGAGCGGAACGCGGTGATCGAGAGCCACCGGGTGATCGAAACCTCGCAGACGCTGGTGGCGCGGCTGGTGGACGCGGAAAGCCGCCAGCGCGGCTACCTGCTCACCGGGCGCGAAAGATACTTCCGCCCCTACGAGGCGGACCGCGCCGGCGCCCGGGCGGCGCTGGCGGAGCTGCGCCGCCTCACCGGCGACAGCCGGTCCGAGCAGGCCCGGATCGACACCCTCGGGCGGCTCATGGAGAGCAAGTTCCGCGAGATGGAGGAGACCGTCCGGATCCGCCGCGAGCAGGAGCTGGGAGAGGCGATGCAGGTGGTCCTCACCGACCGCGGCGAGCGGACTATGGACGAAGCCCGCCGCATCGCCGCCGCGCTCCACGACGAGGAAACGGCGGAGCTGGAGGAGCGGCGGACCCGGGAAGCGCGGTACGCGGGCACCCTCACCCTGATCCTGATCGCGGGGACGCTGGGGGCGGGCGCCGCCTCGCTCCTGCTCAACACCCTGTTCGGGCGCTACGCCGCGGCGCAGGCGTCGTTCGCGGAAACGCTGCGCGAGCGGACCGAGGCGGCGGAAACGGCCAACCAGGCCAAGGCCAAGTTCCTGGCCGCCATGTCGCACGACCTGCGCACCCCGCTCAACGCCATCGGCGGGTACACGGAGCTGCTGGAGATGGGAATCCGCGGCCCGGTCACTCCGGAGCAGTCGCGCGACCTGCAGCGGATCCGGGCCGGGACGCGGCACCTGCTGGCGATGATCAACGACATCCTCAACTTCGCCCGGCTGGAGGCGGGCCGGGTGGAGATCCGCCCGGAGGACGTCCTCGCCGACGCCGTGGTCCGCAACCTGGAGTCGTCGGTCCTCCCGCAGGTGGCGGCGCGCGGGCTGGAGTACCTGTACGAGGGGTGCGACCCGGCCCTGGTGGTGAGGGCCGACCCGGTGAAGATGGAGCAGATCCTCCTCAACCTCCTCACCAACGCCATCAAGTTCACCGAGCCGGGGGGACGGATCACCGTGGCGTGCGCCGGAGAGGGCGGGAAGCTGGCCGTGCGGGTGCGCGACACCGGGCGTGGGATCCCGCCGGAAAAGCTCCCCGGGATCTTCGAGCCCTTCGTGCAGGTGGACCGCGAATTGACCGCCGAGTCGCACCAGGGGGTGGGGCTGGGGCTCGCCATCAGCCGGGAGCTGGCCCGCGCCATGGGCGGCGACCTGGCCGCGGAGAGCGCGCCCGGACGGGGCTCGTGCTTCACGCTGCGGCTCCCCCTCGCCCCCCGCCCCGCGCCGGGAGCGCGGCCTCCCGTGCGCGCCGCGGTGTCCCGCGACGGCGGCGCCCCCCGCTCCTGACCCGGGCGGGAGCCGCCTGGGCGCAACGGGGAGGACGAATTATCTTTATCACCTTCCGCGCGCGTGCCGTACCCACCGCCCCATCCGTCCGACCTTCCGTCCAGGCACCATGATCTCCCACCGAACCCACACGGCCTCCCCGACCGTACACGGCACCCACTCGCCCCTCGCCGCCGTGGAGTGGGACCACGAGGGGCGCGTCACGCGCTGGAGCCCGCAGGCGGAGGAGCTGTTCGGCTGGCGCGCGGACGAGGTGCTGGGGAAGCGGGTGGACGAGTGGCCCTTCGTCCACCCGGACGACCTGGAGGCGGTGGCGCGCCGGTCCGCCGGGCTGGTGTGGGGTGGAGAGCGGCAGAACCTTTCCTCCAACCGCAACCTGACCCGCGACGGACGGGTGCTCTTCTGCGAGTGGTACAACACCGCGGTGCTGGACGAGCAGGGGCGGCTGGCCGCCCACCTCTCGCTGGTGCTGGACGTGACGGCGCGGGTGCGCGCCCAGGAGGAGGCGGAGGCCGCGCGCCTCCGGGCCGAGCACGCCGCGGACCGCATCCGCCGGCTGCAGGAGGTGACCGCCGCCCTTTCCGAAGCGCTCACCCCCACCGAGGTGGCCCGGGTGGTGATGGACCAGGGGATCACCGCGCTCGGCGCCGACGCCGGCGTGATCGCCCTGACCGCCCGGGCGGGCGAGGAGCTGGAGATCGCCGACTCGCGGGGGTACCGCGACGAGCGGACCCGCCCCTGGCGCCGTTTCCCCCTGGCCACCCCGGTCCCGATCGCCGAGGCGGCGCGCACCGGGGAGGTGATCGTCCTCCGCTCGCAGGAGGAGCGGGAGGCGAGGTATCCCACCCTCGCGCCGCACCCCTCCGACTACCCGATGTCGGTGTCGGTGCCGCTGGTGGTGGAGGGGGAGCCGCTGGGCGCGATGGGGCTCAGCTTCGCCGTCGCGCACGACTTCGGGGAGGAGGACCGGTCCTTCCTGGTGGCGCTGGCGCGCCAGTGCGCGCAGGCCGTGCGCCGGAGCACCCTGTACCTGGCCGAGCGGGCCGCGCGGCAGGAGGCGGAGCGGCTGGAGGAGCGGCTGCGGCTGGCGCTGGAGTCCGCCGCCATCGGGACGTGGGACTTCCACCCGGTCACGGGGACGCTGGTGTGGGACGCCCGCTGCCGGGCCGTGTTCGGGTTCGGTCCCGAAGCGCACGTGGACTACGACGCCTTCCTGACCGCGGTGCACCCGGAGGACCGCGAGCGCGCCGACGAGGTCGTCCGCCGGGCGCTCGACCCCGCGGGTGACGGGAGGTGCCACGCGCAGTACCGGGTGCTCTGGCCGGACGGAACGGTCCGCTGGGCGATGGCGCGCGGACGCGCCTTCTTCGAGGGGGAGGGCGGGGAGCGGCGGGCGACCCGCTTCGTGGGGACGATCCTGGACGTCACCGCCCGCCGGGAGGCCGAGGCGGAGCGGAGCCGATTGTACGAGGAGGCGCTGGCCGCCAGCCGGGCGAAGACCAGCTTCCTCGCCACCATGTCGCACGAGCTGCGCACCCCGCTGAACGCGGTGATCGGCTACGCGGACCTCCTCCTGGCCGGGATCCCGGAAGAGATCCCCGGCCGGGCGCGGGGGCAGGTGGAGCGGATCGACCAGGCGTCGCGGCACCTCCTGTCGATCATCGAGGAGATCCTCACCTTCTCGCGGATCGACGCGGGGCGGGAGGTGGTCTCGCCGGAGCGGATCGACCTGCGCGAGCTGGTGCGCGAGGTGTGCTCCATCGCCGAGCCGCTGGCGGACGGGCGGCGCCTCCGCTTCCGCGCTCCGGAGACGGTGCGCCCCGAGGTGGTGGTCACCGACCCGCGCAAGCTGCGGCAGATCCTGATCAACCTGGTGGGGAACGCCGTCAAGTTCACGGAAAACGGCGAGATCGTCCTGGCGGTGGAGGCCGACGGCGCGTGGCTGGTGTTCCGGGTGAGCGACACCGGGATCGGGATCGCCCCGGAGCACCTGGAAACCATCTTCGAGCCCTTCCGCCAGGTGGACCAGGGGACCACCCGCAGCGTCGGCGGGACCGGGCTGGGGCTGGCGGTGAGCCGCGAGCTGGCCCGCCTCCTCGGCGGGGAGGTCGAGGTGCGGAGCGAGCCCGGCCAGGGGAGCACCTTCACCGTGCGCCTCCCGCTGGTAGCCTGACCCGCTGCCGCGGCTTGCGGCCCCGCGGTCGTGGGCGCAGGTTGTCCGCTTCGTGCCGCACCCACCCGCCCCTCCCACTCCACCGCCATGAGACCAGCGCGCCTCCGCCCGTGGGCCGCCGCGGCCCTGCTCGCCCTCGCCCTGCTCCCCTCCGCCGCCGCCGCGCAGCTCGACCCGGGGACGTTCGGGTCGCTCCGCTGGCGGATGATCGGCCCGCACCGTGGCGGGCGCACCGTCGCCGCGGTGGGCGTCCCCGGCCGTACCGACGTGTTCTACATCGGCGTCAACAACGGCGGCGTCTGGCGGAGCGACGACTACGGCCGGGTGTGGACGCCGATCTTCGACGACCAGCCCACAGGCTCGATTGGCGCCATCGCCGTCGCCCCCTCCGACCCGGGCGTGATCTACGTGGGGAGCGGCGAGGGGCTGCTGCGCCCCGACCTGTCCACCGGCGACGGGATCTACCGCTCGGCCGACGGCGGGAAGAGCTGGACGCACCTGGGGCTCCGCGACGGACAGCAGATCCCCATGCTGGCCGTGGACCCGCGCGATCCGAACCGGGTGTTCGCCGCGGTGCTGGGGCACCCGTACGGCCCCAACCCGGAGCGGGGGATCTTCCGCTCCACCGACGGCGGGCGCAGCTGGGAGAAGGTGCTGTACCGGGGTCCCGACGCCGGCGGGATGGACGTCGCCATCGACCCGTCCGACCCGCGGACGGTGTACGCCGTGCTCTGGGCGGCGCGCCAGGCGCCGTGGGAGATCGGCAGCTCGTGGACGCTGTCTGCGAGCAACGGGCTGTTCAAGTCCACCGACGGCGGGACCACCTGGCGGCAGCTCTCGGGCGGGCTCCCCGGCGCGGAGGACGGGCTGGGGCGGATCGGGATCGAGGTGTCGCGGAGCGACCCGCGGCGGCTCTACGCCATCCTGGGGGCGAGGAAGGGGGGCGGGCTGTACCGCTCGGACGACGCGGGCGAGCACTGGGCGCGCGTCAACGCCGACCCGCGGCTCTGGGGGCGCGACGGCGACTTCAACGAGGTGCGCTCCGACCCGCGGAACCCGGACGTGGTGTACGTCGCCAACGTGGTCACCTGGAAGTCCACGGACGGGGGGAAGACCTTCGCGGCGTTCCGCGGCGCGCCCGGCGGCGACGACTACCACCGACTCTGGATCGACCCCACCAACGGTGACGTGATCCTCCTGGCCAGCGACCAGGGCGCGGTGGTCACCACCAACGGCGGAAAGACGTGGAGCTCGTGGTACAACCAGCCGACGGCGCAGGTCTTCCACGTCGCCACGGACAACCAGTTCCCGTACAACGTGTACGGCTCGCAGCAGGAGAGCGGATCCGTGGGGATCTCCTCCCGCGGCGGCGACGGGGCGATCACCTTCCGCGAGTGGCGCCCGGTGGGGGTGGAGGAGTACGGCTACGTCGCTCCCGACCCGCTGAACCCGGACCTGGTCTACGGCGGGAAGGTGAGCCGCTGGGACCGCCGCACCGGCCAGGTGCAGGACGTCACTCCGCAGGCGCTGCGCGAGGGTGGGTACCGCGTGGTCCGCACCCAGCCGGTGGTCTTCTCTCCCGTGGACCCGCACGTCCTGTACTTCGCCTCCAACACCGTCTGGAAGACGCGCGACGGCGGGGAGCACTGGGAGCGGATCAGCCCCGACCTGACGCGCGAGGCGGGCACCCCCGTGCCCGCGAACCTGGGCGTCTTCGCCCCCCTCGATCCCGAAAAGGGGCGGCACCGCGGCGTGGTGTACGCGCTGGCGCCCTCGCCGCTGGACGGCGGGCGCATCTGGGCGGGGACCGACGACGGGCAGATCCAGGTGACCACCGACGGCGGGGCGCACTGGCGCAACGTCACCCCGCCGCAGCTGGGGCCGTGGGCAAAGGTCTCGGTCCTGGAGGCCTCCCGCTTCGACACGGCGACGGCGTACGCGGCGGTCAACACCTTCCGCCTGGACGACCTGCGCCCCCACGTCCTGCGCACGCACGACGGCGGGCGCACCTGGCGGGAGGTGGTGAACGGGATCCCCGCGGAGGGGATCGTCAACGTGGTGCGCGAGGACCCGGTGCGACGCGGGCTCCTGTACGCCGGGACCGAGCGCGCCGTGTACTTCTCGTCGGACGACGGTGAGCACTGGCAGTCGCTCCGGCTCAACATGCCCGCCACCTCCGTCCGCGACCTGGTGGTCCACGACGCGGACCTGGTGGTGGGGACGCACGGCCGCTCCTTCTGGATCCTGGACGACGTGACCCCGCTCCGTCAGGTGGACGCCCACGCCGCGGCGGCCCCGGCGCTCCTGGTCCGCCCGCACGAGGCCGTCCGCGCCCGCTGGAACACCTACACCGACACTCCCCTCCCGCCCGACGAGCCGATGGGGGAGAACCCGCCGGACGGGGCGGTGATCGACTACTGGCTGGCGAGGCCCGCCGCCGGGCCGGTGACGCTGGAGGTGCTGGACGCGGCCGGGCGGGTGGTGCGCCGCTTCGCCAGCACCGACTCGCTCCCGCCGGTGGCGACGGAGGGGAACGTCCCCGGCTACTGGGTGCGGCCGGCGCAGCGGGTGGTGACCGGCACGGGGATGCACCGCTTCGTGTGGGACCTGCACGGCCCCGACCCGGCGGTGCTGGAGCGCGGGTTCCCCATCTCCGCCGTCCCCGGCAACACCCCGCGGGAGCCGCGCGGGCCCTGGGTCCTCCCCGGGAGCTACACCGTCCGGCTGACGGTGGACGGCCGCGCCTACACGCAGCCGCTGGTCGTGCGGATGGACCCGCGGGTGCACACCCCCGCGGCGGGGCTGGCGCAGCAGTTCGAGACCGCGACGCGGCTCGCCGACGCACTGGAGCGCGACTCCGCGGCGCTGCGGCAGGTGCGCGAGCTGCGCCGGCAGGTCGCGGCGCTGCGGAACGGCGCGGCCGGCGGACTGGTGACGGAGCTGGCCGCGCTGGACCGCCGGGCCGCGCTGCTGGAGGACGGATCGGCGCCCGCGGGGCCGGAGGCGCCGACGGAAGAGGAGGACGAGGAGGGCGGAGCCGGCGGCCCGGCCGCGAACCTGGTGCAGCTCAACGGCGACCTGGCCTCGCTCTACGGCGTGGTGGAGGGCGCCGACCTGGCGCCGACCTCCCAGGCACTGGTCGCGGTGGAGTCGCGGCTGCGCATGCTGGACGAGGCGCTTGCCCGCTGGCGCACCCTCCAGACGGGGGAGGTCGCCGCGCTGAACGTGCGGCTGCGGCAGGCCGGGCTCGCGCCGCTGGCGGTACAGCCATAGCCCGGGCACTTCCCCGAACGGCGGCGGGCGCCGGAGATCTCTCCGGCGCCCGCTTCGTTTCGTACCTGTCCGACGCGTTGATCGTGGCTACGGCTTCACCGTGATCGGCGGGCCGGCCACCAGTGTGGGCGCCCCGTGCGAGGCGGCGGCCTGGTTGTACGCCGCGACGTCGGTCTGCACCAGGCGGTTGTAGCGCGCCAGGTACTCGTTCAGCTTCGCGCTCACCCGCTCCACGTTCTCCATCACCAGCGGCGACGGAGGGTCGTTGTACCCGCCGCCCGCGAAGCCCAGCCCCTGCAGCGTTCCCTGGAAGTCGGTCAGGTAGTGGACGTCGTCCTGCACCACGCCTCGCTGCACCTCGGGGTTGTAGATGGAGTCCGAGAGCGCGCGGAGCTGCTGGTCGAGCGAGCGGCCGCGGGCCAGCCAGGTGGTGTCCCCGCCCGTCTCGGCCATGACGCGGCGGGCGCTCTGGAGCTGGTTCCGCAGCGAGTGGACGCGGTTGAGCATAGTGTTCAGGGCGGTGACCTCGTGCGTCATCCGCCGCGCCAGCGCGAACTGCGCCTGCCCCGCCGCCGCATCCCACGGGAGCCGCGGATCCGGGAGCACCTGCACCTGCTGCGTCCGCGTCACCCCGTTGGCGGTGACCGCCACCGTATAGGTCCCCGGGAGCGCGGCCATCCCGCCGCCGCGCCGGCCTCCCCCGCCCTCCTCCTCGCCCGCCGCCTCCTGCGCGAAGTCGACCTGCGTCGGGCCGGAGTAGCGGAGGTTCCACACCCAGCGGTTCAGCCCGCGCTCGCCGGGGGCGTTGGCGGTGGTCACCGTGTCGCCCTGCGCGTCGGTGACCACGATCCGCACCGGCCCGCGCCCCGCGCCACCGCCGGGACGACCTTCACCACCCGGGGCCGCGCCACCCGCGGCTACACCGGCTCCGGCTCCCGCACCCGCGCCGGCACCCCCGGGCGCGCCCGGGCCGCGCCGTCCGGCCCCGGACTCGACCCGCTGCGCCAGCCAGTAGCTGACCACCGCGCCGCGCGGCGGGTTGGGGGCCCGGAAGGCGGACGGCTCCACCGGGTTGGGAGCGCGGCCGTAGAAGCTGTACGCCGGGGCCGGGCGGAACACCTCGAAGGCGGCGCGCTGCCCCTCCGGCGCCATCTGCTCGTAGGGCGAGACGTCGTCGAGGATCAGGATCCCCCGCCCGTGCGTCGCCACCACCAGGTCGTGCTGCCGCGGCGCGAACTTGAGGTCCCACACCGGCGCCGTGGGGAAGTTGTCGAAGCGGGTCCAGTGCGTCCCCGCGTCGCGCGACCAGTACAGCGCGTTGTCGGTCCCCAGCACCACGAAGCCACGCTGGTTGGGGCTTTCCCGCACCACGCGCGCCGGCTGGTCGGCGGGGAGCCCGGCGTCGATCCGGGTCCAGCTCCGCCCGTAGTCGGTGGTGCGCAGCACGTACGGGTGATTGTCCGCGAACATGTGCCGGTCGAGCGCGATCCACGCCGCCCCCGGGTCGAACGGGGACACCCCCACCTGGTACACGCGCCCCTCCTCCGGCAGCCCGCGCGGGCGCACGTTGGCCCAGGTGCGCCCGCCGTCGCGCGTCACCTGCACGTTGCCGTCGTCCGTCCCCACCCAGATCACGTTGGCGTCGGAGGGAGCCAGCGTGATCGACAGGATGGTGTTGTACGTCTCGGCGCCGCTGATGTCGTGGTTGATCGGCCCGCCGCTGATCCGCTGCTTGCTCTTGTCGTTGTTGGTCAGGTCGGGGGAGATCGGCGTCCAGTTCCGCCCGCCGTCCGTCGACCGGAAGAGCACGTTCGCGCCGATGTACACCTCGTCGGGACTGGTGGCGGAGACCGCGATCGGCGAGGTCCAGTTGAAGCGGTAGCGCAGCTCGGCCGGCGGGGTGTCGCTGGCGCCCTGGAGGTACGGGCGGACCGAGCGGGTGACGCCGGTCTTGAGATCGAGCCGCTGGATGAACCCGTTCTGCGAGTCCATGTAGATGATCGTCGAATCGCTGGGCGCGGGGACCACGTACTGCCCGTCGCCGCCGGTGACGGCGAGCCAGCGCGCCTGCGACACCCCCTGCCCGCTCAGCGACGCCGAGGGGCCGCACCACCCGCTGTTGTCCTGCAGCCCGCCGCAGAGCGTGTACGGCATGCTCCGGTCGAGCGCGACGCTGTAGAACTGCTCGATGGGGAGGTTGTTCAGGAAGCGCCAGCTCCGCCCCTGGTCGGCGCTGACGAAGACGCCCCCGTCGTTCCCCTGGATCAGCCGCCGCGGGTCGGTCGGGTCGATCCAGAGCGCGTGGTGGTCGGGGTGGATGTCCGAATCGACCGCGCGGATGGTGCGCCCACCGTCGGTGGACTCCATCAGGTTGAACGAGGCGAAGTAGACGTGGTTCTCGTTCTCGGGCGAGACGTTGACCTGCGAGAAGTACCAGGGGCGCACGCTGTAGCCGCGGCTGGAGCTGACCAGCCGCCAGTGGTCGCCCGCATCGGTGGACTCGTACAGCGTCCCGGCGCGCGACTCCACCACCGCGTACAGGTGGCTGGGGTTGCTGGGGGCGATCCCGATGGCGATGCGACCGACGATCCCCTCCGGGAGCCCGCCGCGCAGCCGCGTCCAGGTGTCGCCGCCGTCGGTAGAGCGCCAGATCCCGCTCCCCGGGCCGCCGTCCACCAGCTCCCAGGGGAAGCGGCGCATCTGCCAGGTGGCGGCGAACACCACCCGGGGGTTCCCGGGCTGGAAGGTCAGGTCCACCGCGCCGGTGGTGTCGTTGACGAAGAGCACCTTCCGCCAGGTGCGCCCACCGTCGCGGGTGCTGAAGACACCGCGCTCAGCGTTGGGGACCCACACCTTCCCCAGCGCCGCCACCAGGGCGTGCTCGGGGTCCTGCGGGTCCACGGCGATGCGGGGGATCTGCCCCACCTCGGGGAGCCCGGCGAAGCGCCAGGTGCGCCCCGCGTCGGGGGAGTAGTAGACGCCGTGCCCGTTGGTGATGTCGTTGCGCGGGTTCCCCTCGCCGGTCCCCACCCACACCACGTTGGGGTTGGAGGGAGCGAGCGCCACCGCGCCGATGGAGGCGGTCGGCTGCTTCGCGAACACCTCCTCCCACGTGTTCCCCCCGTTGGTGGTCTTGAAGACGCCCCCGGAGGCGGAGCCCACCCAGTAGGTGTTCGGGTCGCCCGGGATCCCCGCCACGGCGGCGACGCGCCCCCCGGCGACGGTGGGGCCGATGGTACGGAAGCGGAGGTCCCGCACGGAGTCGGCGTCCGTGTCTGCGGGGGCCTGGGCTCGGGCGGCGGTCGCGGCGAGCAGCGCGACGACGCCCAGACTGCGGAGCAATGCCTTCATCAGTCACTCCGGCGCTGGATTGGAAACGGATCGGAACTGCGACGGCGGGTGCCGTGATTCGATAATACGGCGTGGGAGGGCGGACGGAAACACCCGGCGCCGCGCGCCGCGGCACCGGTCGTGCGGCAGGGTCGCCGCTCCGTGTTCACCGTACCCAGGAGCAGAGACCCGATGTCCGCAGAATCTTCGTCCTCGTCGAACAGTTCCCTGTCCACCCGCCGGCTGGGCTCCACCGACATGCGGATCACCCGCGTCGGCTTCGGCGCGTGGGCCATCGGCGGCGCCGGCTGGAGCTTCGGCTGGGGGAGCCAGGACGACCAGGATTCCGTCACCGCGATCCGCCACGCCGTGGAGCGCGGGATCAACTGGATCGACACCGCCGCCGTGTACGGGCTGGGCCACTCGGAAGAGGTGGTCGCCCGGGCGCTGGAGGACCTCCCCGCCGCCGACCGGCCGTACGTGTTCACCAAGTGTGGGCTGGTGTGGGACGA
>JAFAYN010000476.1 GCA_019240375.1 Gemmatimonadota bacterium | reverse complement strand
CGCTCACGGCCGCCAACGACGCGCGCCTCTCGTACGCGGTGGGTCGACTGGCGCGTCAGCTGGCTGAGTATCCGCGCGCCGAGACCTGGTTCCGGCGTGCGATCCTGCTCGGGCGGCAGAGCGGCGACTGGGAGTCGTACTCCATGGCTTTCATGGGCCTGGGAAACCTGTACCTGCAGCGTGGGAGCCTCCCCTCGGCACAGAAAGCCCACCTCCGGGCTTATCGTGCCGCAAGACGTAAAGGGCTGCGCAACGCCCAGGGTCTGGCACTCCACGAACTGTTCGTCATCGCGGCCCAGCGGAATCAGGTGAAGGAGGCAGAGGAGCTTGCAGGAGCCGCGGTCAAGGCATATGGCTCCAAGCACCCGAAGCTGCCGTCCCTGGCGAGCGACGTATCGGTCTTCTGGATCAGCCAGGGATTCTTCGCGCCCGCTCTGACCGTGCTGGAGGCGCTGCTTCCCCACTTCCACCAGCCGGTGGAGCAGGCCGCGGTGTTCGCGAACATCGCGGGTGCGACCGCAGGTCTTCATGAGAGCGAACGCTTCGACAGCGCCTGGCAGCGTGGGTGGGAGCTGGTCACGCGCACCGCTGTCATGGAAAAGACCGCCTCCGTGTACCTGGGCCTCGCTCAGAGCGCCGCGGCTGGAGAGGACTGGGAGCGTACCCTAATGGCTGCCGAACGTGCGGTAGAAGTAGCGACGGAGCGCCAGGAGGCGGAGATCAAGATGTCCGCTGAAGCGCTACTCGAAGCGGCGCATGAGCGGAAGCTCGAGAAGGTGCAGGACGAGCAGGTTACGACCGAGCCCTGGCTCGTCGATCATGCCGATGCTCTCGCGGTCAACGTCGCCAAGTCCCTAAACGCCGGATTGGCCGCACGATAGTGCGGCCAATCCGGAATCTACACCCTGAGTATCACTGATACCCTGGAACCGCAGCGATTCAGTTGATCGCTGCGGTTCAAGAGTCTAATCCGGTAGCGAAGCAGTGACGGTGTGCAGCGAATCCGACACGACCTTGGTGCCGGTGCCCAGATAAACCCCGCTGTCGGTCCGCGGACCCGTCGAGAGAATCGATGGTGCCGCTGTCTTCGTATGCTTTGCGGAAGGCGCTTCCGGCGTAGTCAGGTCCGTGCTGCAAGCGGCGAAGGAGAGGGCGGCGAGCGCAAGTAGCGGCAGGCGAACGAGTTTCATCACAGGTCCTTGAAAAGGAAGACGACAGGTGAACCAATCGGTGGGGAGTGGCTCTAAATTGTATCGTTTTCGGCTCGCTTTCCAACACCTGTCCGTGTAATAATCAGATAGTACCCGACAACCCATGCAATCCGTATCTCGAGTCCTGTTGGTGCTCCATCCCGACGAAGTATTCCGGGACCGTGTGCACAAGGTCGGCACCGCGCGTTTCCGGTGCTGGTCCGTTTCCAGCTGGGAGGCGCTTCGGGACGCGGTGCGCGATGCGCCCCCGGCGGCCCTGGTGGTGGTGGATCCCTACATGGAGATGCCCACCCGCCGCGAGCTTTCCCCCAAGCTGCGCAGCCTGCTCTGGGAGTTCCCCTCGGTCACGGTCCTGGCGGCGATGACCCTCAAGCAGGATCGCTTCCGCGACTTCCACGTCCTCGGGGAGTGGGGCGTCACCGAGGTGATCGACATGGACGAGGAGAACACCTCCGAGGCCATCGAGAGGAGGCTCCGCTCCGCCTACGGGAGCCCCATCCAGCGGCTCCTGGACCGCTCCCTCCCACCCCACGTCTCCGGGCGCGCCAGGGCGATCCTGACCTCGGCGGCGGAGGTGGCGGCGGCGGGTGGACAGGGGCGCGACCTGGCCCGTACGCTCCACCTGTCGGAGCGTACCCTCCTGCGGTGGTGCGAGCGCACGGACCTGCCACCGCCACGGCGCGTCATGGCGTGGATGCGGATCCTCTTCGCGGCGGACCTCCTCGACGACCCGGGCCGCACGGTGCTCAGCGTCGCGCACGCCTGCGGCTACGTGTCGGACAGCAGCCTTCGGCGGGCGATGCAGGACTTCCTCGGCATCCCACCCACCACGCTCCGCGAGCAGGGCGCCTTCGGCACGGCGTCCAAGATCATGGTCGCCGAGCTGTTCGAGCTGCGCCGGAAGGGGCGCGCGGCGCGCGAAGCCGAGTACCTGCGGGCGCGCTGACCCCGGAGCTTCCGCGAGCGGACCCGACGAAGAACGCCCTCCTTCCCGTACCGGGAAGGAGGGCGTTCTTCTTTCGCGCACCCCCGCGGCGGACGCGGGGGCAGGGGCGAGGCTACGAGGACGCCAGCTGGCGGCGGAAATCGCTCTCCTCCAGCACCCGGTCCAGGTTCCCCTCCACGTTGTGCATCTGCTGCTCGAGGAGCGCGACCCGCTTCTCCAGCATCGCGGCCTCCCGTCCCTGGCCCTGCAGCTCCCGCGCGCGGGCCAGGGCCTCCACGATCGGCTTGAGGGCGAAGCGCGCCGTCAGCCCCGCGACGGGGATCAGGACGCACAGGCCGCCCATCACGATGCCGACGATGGCGGTGATGTCGATGGGGAAGGTGTTCATGGGGACCTCCGGGAGATGCGGTCGGGGAGAGCAGGTGCCGGGCGGGCGCCGGGTCAGTCAACTTTAAGCGGGATCGCTCCGCTCCGCCAGCCTGGCCCTCGCCTGCGCCATGTCGTCCGGGAGCGGAGCCTCCAGTGTCAGCGATGCCCCCGTGGCGGGGTGGGTGAACGACATCCGGGCGGCGTGGAGCGCCTGCCGCTTCAGCAGCGACAGCCCCGCCCGGCCGTACTGGCGGTCGCCCAGCACCGGGTGACCGGCGTGCGCCAGGTGGACGCGGATCTGGTGCGTCCTCCCGGTCTCCAGCTCCAGCCGGACAAGTGTCGCGCCGACGTAGCGCTCTTCCACGCGGAAGCGGGTGAGGGCGGGCTCGCCCGCGCCGGGGCGGACGGCGCGCAGCTCGGGGTGCTGCCTGTCCCGGCCGATCGGGGCGTCTATGGTCCCGGCGTCCTGCTCCATTACCCCCTGCACCAGGGCCAGGTACTCCCGGCTCAGCTCGCGCTCGCGGAGCTGCCTGTCCAGGTGCTGGTGGGCGAAACCGGTCTTCGCGAAGAGCACCAGCCCGGAGGTGTCGCGGTCGATGCGGTGCACCGGACGGACGCGGGCGTGCAGCCCCTGCTCCCGGTAGTGGTGCGCGACCCCGTGGGCGAGCGTGCTCCGCTGGTCGGGCGAGGTGGGGTGCACCAGGAGGAAGGGGGGCTTGTCGACCACCAGCACGTCCGCGTCCTCGTGCACCACGCGCAGCTCCATCGGCACCGGCTCCAGCCCGGCCTCTTCCGCGGCGGCCACGCGCGCCGCCACCACGTCCCCCGCACGGACCTTGCGGGCCAGGTACGCGGGCCCCCGGTTCAGCCGGAGCCCCCGGCTCCGGGTCAGCCGCTGGATCATCCGCCGGGAAACCTGGAGGGGTCCGGTCAGGATCTCTTCCACGGTGCGCCCGACCTCCTCGGCGGACACCGTGTGCTCGATCCAGCGCTGCGGGGGCGTGTCGTTCGGACGTGCGGGCATGGCGCGGCTCCTCGGGTGTCGTACGGGCACCGAGTTGCCCGCACGGCGTAAGCTTACGCACTCCGCCGATCGGGCGCGACCCCGCTCCGGCTCGTTTTCGAGGTGGGGTTCGACGCGCTGTACCGGGTCCGGCCCGGGGAGGGAGGCGGGTTCGTCGTGGAGGAGTGGGCCGGGGAGGGCTGACGGAGTTCCCCTTGTGCTCTCCACCGCGCGGGGTCCATCTTGTGCCCCAGGGCGCCGGATCTCCACGGACCACGCACGGGGGCCCACTCCGCCCGTTTCTCTCGCCGTCTACTTCCCCTTCCGGAGAAGCCCAGATGAACCGCTTCGCAGTGATCGCCGCGGTGACGCTGGCGGGATGTGCTCCCGCCGTTACGACCCCTTCGTCGACACCCGCCTCCGACCCGGGCCGCTCGACCACCATGGTCGGCCAGGCCGGGGTCATGATCACCACGTACCACGACCACGACATCCCCGTCTACGACCTGAACGGGTCTCCGGACGCCCTCTGGAGCGTCCTCCCCTCGGTGTACGAGGACCTCAACGTCCGTATGGGGACCAGCGATCCGGGGAACCGCGTGTACGGGAACACCTCGTTCGTGGTCAACCGTACGCTGGGGGGGAAGCCGCTCTCCACCTATCTCAGCTGCGGCTCGGACCCCATCGGCCTCCCCCTGGCCGACAAGTACCGGGTCAGCATGTCGCTGCTGACCACCCTGGCACCGGCCCAGGGGGGAAAGACCCAGGTGAAGACGCAGCTCTCCGCGACCGCTTCGAACCCGGCGGTCAGCGACGCGGGCACCACCTGCTCCACCACCGGACTCCTGGAGCGGGAGATCGCGAGCCGGATCCAGGCGAAGCTCGCCCTTCAAGCGCTGAAGCAGTAGCCCAAAAAGAAACGAGGAGCGGGGGCCCTCCCCGCTCCTCGTCGCGCCCGGGCCGGGTGGGCCGATCCGGCTCCGGCTACCGCCCCGCGGCCTCGCTCCAGCGCTCGGGCTGGAAGAGCACCGGGTTCAGTGGGACGTCCACCCGGACGTTGGTGTACTCCTCCCAGAACATGCGCCGCCCCTCCCTCACCACCTCCACCTCGGTGGCGATCCACCCCTTCCCCGCCGGCTCGTACCTGTTGAAGCGGGTCTCCACGGTCTTGGTGCCGTCCCGCGGATCCGGCTCGATCATCCGGACGAAAAGGAGCCGCTCCTGGTCGAACCAGAGCTGCTTGGAGTGCAGGTCCCCCGGGGCGCCGCCGAGCACGTAGGCGGGGCGTCCCTGCCAGCTGTCGACGCGGACGGGGGCAAGCGGGAAGCCCTCCTCGCGGAGCATGGCGAGGGAGCGTTCCGGGGACTGGGCGTAGATGTCGAAGCCCAGGAGCATCAGCGGGTTTCGGCTCCCGACCCGCCGCACCACCGCGCCGTGCTGGATACTGTAGGTGCTGTCGTTGGTGAAGAGCGCTCCCCGCCCTTCCGACGCCGCCCCCATCTGGATGCGGAGGCTCCCCGGGATGGAGGCCCACTCCAGCCAGGTCTCGCTGCTCACCGAGTCGTTCGGGAGCCGGCGCGAGGTGGTCTGGGTGAAGGTGAGCGTCCGGTACCAGCGCCCGGCGTAGCGGTCGTGCATCGCGCGGACGAGGGATTCGGCGTCGGTGACCGGCGCCGCGGCGGGGCGCACGGCGGCGGGCGCGCAGGCGCCCAGGGCCAGGGCAAGCGCTGCGACGGCGAGAGGGCGCGGGATGAATCGCATGGAAGGTCGGATGAAAGGTGGAAGCGGCACGTCTGGCGAGGAAGAGCGGCCCCGCCGCGCATTCCCCGCCAACTTGGGGGCGAGGGATGCGCGGGGCAAGGCCGGCCGGGTCCACGACGCTCCTACGCCTCCCCGACCCGCAGCTCCTCCAGGAACGAGTCGATCAGCGCGCGGGCGATGCTGATGCGAGGCGGGAGCGAGGGGAGCGCGTCGGCGTCGAACCA
>JAFAYN010000341.1 GCA_019240375.1 Gemmatimonadota bacterium | reverse complement strand
CCGCCCCTGCTCGCCGGCGCGTGCCGCCTCGATGGCCGCGTTCAGCGCCAGCAGGTTGGTCTGCCGCGCGATCTCCTGGATGGCGGTCACGAACCCGCTGACCCGTCCCCCGGCCGCTTCCAGCGCCCGCATCGACTCCACCGAGCCCCGGAAGTCGCTCCCCAGCTCCACCAGCAGCGCCCCGGAGCGTCCCGCCCGCTCCGCGTGGGCGCGGGCCTGATCGGCGAGCCCACGCGCGTCCCCGGCCGACTCGGTGGCGCTCCGGCTGAGCACCAGGCTCCCCGCCGCCGCCGCTTCCGCCGCCTCGGCGCTCCCCGCCACCAGCGCGAGCTGCTTCCGGGTCTCCTCCGCCAGCTCTTCCGTGGTGTAGCCGATCATCTCCGCGGACGCCTGCACCTCGCCGGCGGTGGAGGCGGTCTCGTGGGCCAGCCCGGCCAGCGCCTCCGCCTGGTGCTGGATCGCCTCCACCATCCCACCCACCGTCTGCGCCATGCTGTTGACGCTGGCCGACAGGAAGCCGATGTCGTCCATGCTCCGGCTGGAAAGGCGCACGGAAAAGTCGCCCTGCTCCATCCGCGCCAGCCCGTGGCGGACGCGGCGCAGGCGGCGGGTGACGCTGGCCGGCGCCTGGAGCGACAGGGTCCCGGCCGCCACCAGGATCACCATCTCGGCGGCGATCCCCACCACGGAAAGCCGTTCGGAGGCGCCGGCGGTCCCGAAGTAGCGCGCCGCCGGGTAGGCGACCAGGCTGTACGCCAGGAAGAGCTGCGCCGCGCGGGGGAGGCCCAGCGCGTAGGTGGAGATCGCGAAGATCAGCACCGGGAGCGCGAGGCTCCCCGACGCGCCGGAGGCGGCGGCCCAGGTGGTGATGGCCAGCACGTCCAGCGGGATCGCCGCCCAGAAGTGCCACTCCCGGAACCGCCCGCGGCGCAGGAGGAGCTGGAACGCGGTGTTCACCACCGCGCTGACAAGGGTGGTGGCGAACGGGATCCAGAGCGCCACCGCCAGTCCGTCGGAAAAGCGGTACAGGACCAGGATCGCGGAGGAGATGAAGAGCATCAGCCAGCGATTGCGGACCACCTGCGCGTGGCGCGCTTCCATGGCGAGGTGGGACTCGCGCGCGAAAAGCTCGTGGATGTCCACTGGGATCCGGTCGACGGGAGGGTGCGGAAAGGGCGTTCGGCGCTTCGGGGCGGGAGCCCCGGGAGGGGTGGCGACGGAGAGCGCGCCGGCGGCAGAAGAGAAGAAGTAAACGGCGTGCCGGCCGGTGTCAAACCGGCACGCCGCGGGCGTCACACGTTTCCGGCCTCGTTCTGCAGCAGCTCCCACGCGCGGCGGACGTGCTCTTCCGTGGTGCGCAGGTTCCCGACGGCGAGCCGCAGCGACAGCCGGCCCCGCAGCCGGGTGTGCGACAGGAACGCCCGGCCGGTGGCGTTGACCCGCTCCAGGATCCGCTCGTTGAGGGCGTCCGCTTCCTCGCCGGTGGCGCCGTCGGGGTGGCGGCGGAAGACTACGGTGCTGAAGGGGACGGGGGCGACCAGCTCCCACCCGGGCGCCGCCTCGACCCACCCCGCGAACTCCCGCGCCAGGCGGAGGTGCTCGCGGATGCGCGCGGCGATCCCCTCGCGCCCGAAGTAGCGGAGCACCATCCAGAGCTTCAGCGAGCGGAAGCGGCGGCCGAGCGCGGGGCCGTAGTCCATCAGGTTGGTGGCGCTGGCTCCTTCGGGGGTGATCAGGTACTCCGGGACCAGCGAGAAGGCCCGCTTCACCCGCTCCGGCCTTCTCAGGAAGAGGGCGGAGCAGTCCACCGGGACGAAGAGCCACTTGTGCGGGTTGGTGACCAGCGAGTCGGCGCGCTCGCACCCTTCCAGGATCCAGCGCATCTCCGGCGCGACCGCCGCCGAGCCCCCGTAGGCGGCGTCCACGTGCAGCCAGAGCCCGTGTTTTTCGCAGACGTCCGCGATCCGCGGGACGGGGTCGATGCTGGTGGTGGAGGTGGTTCCCACCGTGGCGACCACGCAGAAGGGCTTCCATCCCGCCGCTACGTCTTCTTCTATGGCGGCTTCGAGGGCCGCAACGTCCATGCGGAACTGGCTGTCGGTAGGGATGCGGCGGGTGCCGGTGCGGCCGATCCCCAGGGTGAGCCCGGCCTTTTCGATGGAGGAGTGGGCCTCTTCGGAGCAGTACAGGCGCAGCCGGGGGAGGTCGCGGCCGCTCATCCCTTCTTCCCGGATGCGCAGCCCGGCCTCTTCCCGCGCCGTGGCGATGGCTACCAGCGACGAGATGGAGGCGGTGTCCTGGATGTGGCCTCTGAAGGCGGCGGGGAGGCCGATCATCTGGCGGAGCCAGTCCAGCGAGCGCTCTTCCAGCTCGGTGGGGGTGGGGCCGCTTCGCCACACCATCGCGTTGACGTTGAGCGCGGCGGCCAGCATCTCGCCCAGCACGCCGGGGGCGGAGCCGGTGATGGCGAAGTAGGCGAAGAAGGCCGGGTGGTTCCAATGGGTCATCCCGGGGAGGAGCTTTTCGTCGAAGTCTTCGAGGATGCGCTCCATGGCTTCGGGCTCTTCCGGGGCTTGTTCCGGGAGCCGGGCGGCGATGTCTCCGGGCTGGACCTGGGCGAGCACCGGGTATTGGTCGACGTTCTGGAAGTAGTCGGCGATCCAGTCCACCACGGAGTGGGCGTGGCGGCGGAACTCTTCCGGGTCCATGTCGCCGGTGTTTCCGTTTATCTGTTGCGTGTTTTCGGGTGTCATGGGGGCGGGTTCGGTTCTCGTGTCGGGGCCGCTCCAGAGCCCGGCGGTACTGCTGCCGGTCTCTTCCGCGGGGCTGGCGAGCCTCGCGATACGGCTGCGAGTCTCCCCAGCCCGGAGTGAGCCCACGGTACTGCTGTGGTCTCCCTCCGACAGGATTTTATGGGTACGGCGGGGAACGGCGGACCGCGAACGGCGCTTCCCTCCGCCAGGGGTTTTTTCGGTCTCCCCTGGCGGGTAAGTTATCCCTGTCGCTTGAACCACGCACCCTTGCTCCCTGAGCCATGATCCGCACCTCGCCCGAAGTCCAGTCGGCCCTCGACGGCGGCCGTCCCGTCGTCGCGCTGGAGTCCACCGTGCTGGCGCACGGACTGCCTCGCCCCCGCAACCTGGAGGTGGGGCGGGCGCTGGAGGACGAGGTCCGCGGCGGGGGGGCCACGCCGGCTACCGTCGGGATCATCGCCGGGGAGGCCAAGGTGGGGCTCTCGGACGCGGAGGTGGAGCGCATGGCCACCGCCGACGGGGTGCTGAAGCTTTCCACGCGCGACCTGCCGGTGGCGGTGGCGCGCGGCTCGGACGGCGCGACCACCGTGGCGGCCACCATGTGGCTGGCGCGCCGGGCGGGCGTCCCCGTCTTCGCCACTGGCGGGATCGGTGGAGTACACCGGGGAGAGGCGCACGACGTTTCGGCGGACCTCACCGAGCTGGGGCGCACGCCGATGATCGTGGTGTGCGCGGGGGCCAAGTCGATCCTCGACCTCCCCGCCACCCGCGAGGGGTTGGAGACCGCCGGGGTGCTGGTGGTGGGGTGGGGGACAGACGAGTTCCCGGCCTTCTACTCCCCCCGCAGCGGGCTCCCGGTGGACGTGCGCGCCGACGGCCCCGAGGAGGTGGCGGCGCTCTGGCGGGCGCAGCGCGAGCTGGCGATCCCCGGCACGCTCCTCCTGTGCGTTCCCCCGCCACCGGAGCAGGCGCTGGACGCGGCGGAGATCGACGCCGCGATCGGGAGGGCGCTCCGCCGCGCCGAAGGGGAAGGGGTGCGCGGGAAGGAGGTGACGCCCTTCCTGCTGCGCGCCGTGGCCGAGGAGACCGGGGGGCGCTCGCTGGAGACCAACGTCGCGCTGCTGCGCAACAACGCGCGGGTGGCCGCCTCCGTCGCGGCGGCGCTCGCCCCGTGAGATGATCCCCGGCAAGGACGGAATCCGCCGCGACCTCCGCGCCCGCCTGCGGGCGCTGACCACCGAGGAGAGGGAGGCCGGCGCGAAGGCGGTGGCGCGTCGCGTGTGGGAGGTGCCCGAGGTCGCGGGGGCGCGGGTGCTGCTGCTGTACGCCTCGCTCCCGGAGGAGGTGCCCACGGACGCGGTCGCGCACGAGGCATGGCGGCGCGGGATCACCGTCGCTTACCCCCGCTGCGTGACCGACACCCGCGCGATGACGCTGCACGCGCTGGAAACGCTGGAGGAATTGCGGGCGGGGAGCTACGGGATCCGGGAGCCGGACGCGCTCGCCTGTCCCCTGGTGACGGTGGAGGAGATCGACGCGGTGCTGGTGCCGGGGCTGGGGTGGGACCGGCGGGGAGGGAGGATCGGGCGGGGGGCGGGATACTACGACCGCCTGTTCGCCGACCCACGGTGGCGGGGCTTCCGCTGCGGCCTGTTCTTTTCCGCGCAGGAGGTGCCGGAGCTGCCGGTGGATCCCTGGGACGCGCCGCTGGACGCGGTGGTCACGGAGCGGGAGGTGTGGCGGTTGGGAGAGTTGGCCCCCTCCCCAGACCCCTCCCCCGCAAGCAGTTCCCCTCTCCCAGAATTGGGAGAGGGGTGGCGCGAAGCGCCGGGGTGAGGGCCTGCGGTGCCCGGCTAGGCCCCCATCCGCCTCGCTACGCTCGGACAGCAGCCCCCTTGATCCCCAGTTCTGGGGGAAGGCTTTTTTTGTCCATTTCCCTGGACGATCTCCCGACGTGGAGTGCGTCCGGAGGACGCCTGCCGTACCCAGCCGGGCTTTTTATAAACCCGGCGGTGCCGACGACGCGACGGAGGGTCGGCATCCGCAAGGACGCCGACCCTTCTCTGTTTATGGTTCCCTGCTGTTCCCAGATGATGTTGCGGAGGGAGACCCGGGGCTGTTTCCGGGGCTCACTCCGGGACGGGGAGACTCACGGCTGTTTCGTGAGGCTCACCGGCCCCGCGGAAGAGACCGGCAGCAGTACCGCCGGGCTCTGGAGCGGCCGCACGAAACAAATCAGATCATCAACGACTCACTGCCCCGCCGGCCGCTTGTCCACGCAGCGGGCACCCTCCCACACCCGACCCCACTTCCCACGCTGATCCTTGGAAACCACCTCGTACCAGCTCTCCCGCTGCCCGTACACCTGCACCAGGATGTCCGTCCCGCCGCGCCCGTTCCAGTTCAGGTAGTCCACCACCCGGGGCGCGCCCTTCCCCGTCTTCCGGTAGTCCCGCACCTCGGTGTAGAACGGCACGTACCCCGTCCGCGTGTTGTAGTCGGCGATGTAGAAGATGCTGTACCCCTCCGGCTCGGAGGGCCCCTGCTGCAGCTGGTCGCCGACCAGGTAGGTGGCCGCCATGTCGGGGTTGGGGTTCTTGGTCACCATCAGCGCCTGCATGTCGCGCTGCGCCCCCGGCCAGCTCCTCGGCCTGGGCAGCCCGTTCTGCAGCACCAGCTTTTCCGCGACGATGGAGGCGAAGGTGCGGATGCTCCCGGTCACCTGCGGCGGCGCGTACTCGCCCAGCGCCTGCGGGGCCAGCCCGCGCCGGAAGGCCAGGAACTCCGGGACGTCGGCCGCGGCGCCCACGGTGGTCAGCGTCCCCGCGCCGGTGGGGATCCCGCACGAGGTGACCGGGCCGTTGCCGCTGATGGTCATGGTACCCACCGCGGCGCCGCGCCGGAACAGCTCGAACTGCGACCCCTGGTCGAGCACCGCGTTCCGGAAGCGCGTCTCGTACGCCTCCGGGGCCACGCCCGCGGGGCGGCGCAGCGTGCGGAGCGAGTCGCCGGACACCTCCGCCACCGGGATCACGGTGGCTCCCTGCGGGGTGCGGACCACGTGGAAGAGCACCGTCCCCGAGGGGAGCCCCAGGTCCGCGAAGGTCTGCGCGTCGGGCGTGAGCTGGGGCGCGCCGCCCGGCGGCGGGGGCGGAACGACCTGTACGTCGGTGCCGCCCCACTGCACGTTGTCGCAGCCCGGGAGAGCGGTTAGAATCAGGAGCGCCGCGGCGGTCCTGGCAGGGAATCTCGTCGGAATCGGCATGGCTGCCCTGGTGGCTCGATCGTCGGAAACGGCTTCCGATCTCGGGCCGGGTACAAGCAAGTACCCGGCCATGCGCCGCCGGTGGCTCTCGGCGCGGCCAGCAAGCTACGGACTTACAGGACGCTCTGCCAGATAGATGATCGATCCCATCGAGTTCCGGCGGGTCATGGGGCACTTCGCCACCGGAGTGACCGTGGTGACCACCCGGCTCCCGAGCGGGGAGCCGTGCGGCCTCACCGCCAGCGCGGTCTGCTCCGTGTCCATCGACCCCACGCTGATCCTGGTCTGCGTGGAGCACCGGGCCGACTCGCACGACTGCATCCGCGAGGCGGGGATCTTCGCGGTAAACATCCTGGAGGAGGACGGCGGGGAGAACATCTCCCGCCGCTTCGCCACCCTGGAGGTGGCGGACAAGTTCCGCGGCGTCGCCTTCCGCGAGGAGCGGACGGGGGCGCCGGTGCTCGACAGCTCGCTCGCCTGGCTGGACTGCCGGGTGAGCGAAGTGCTCCCCGGCGGGGACCACACCATCTTTCTCGGCGAGGTCGTCGCG
>JAFAYN010000297.1 GCA_019240375.1 Gemmatimonadota bacterium | reverse complement strand
CTGCTGTCCGAGCGTAGCGAGGCGGATGGGGGCGTGCGGCGACGGCGTTCGCGCGAGTCCTACCAGCCCCCCTCCCCCGACCCCTCCCCCACCAAGGGGAGAGGGGAGCACTGCAGCTATAGCTTTGTCGTGCAGTTCTCCCCCTCTCCCAGCATTGGGAGAGGGGGCCGGGGGGTGAGGGCCCGCAGTTGCAGGCTGTAACCTGTAACCTATCCCCTGTCCCCTGCCGTCCCCTACTCCACCCTTCCCGGCACCAGGTGGTTGAGCGGCCCGTGGCCGCTTCCCAGGCCGGGGGCCGCGCGCATGGCCCGCTGCACGTAGTCCAGGGCGTCCTCCACGGCGGTCCGCAGGGGGCGGCCGTGGGCGAGGCCGGCGGCCACCCCGGCGGACAGGGTGCAGCCGGTGCCGTGCGTGCTGGTGGTGTCCAGCTTCGGGCGGCGCCACTCGTGCCACTCCCGGCCGTCGAAGAGGATGTCCACCAGCTCATCGGCGTGCAGGTGCCCGCCCTTGAGCAGGGCGGCGTGGGCACCCCGCTCCACCAGCGTCCGCGCGGCGTGGCGCATCGCTTCGCGGTCGGCCACCTCGGCGCCCACCAGCAGGGCGGCCTCGTCCAGGTTGGGGGTCACCAGGGTGGCCAGGGGGAGCAATTCCTCCATGATGGTCTGCTGCGCGTCCTCGTCCAGCAGCCGGTCGCCGCTGGTGGCCACCATCACCGGGTCGAGCACGTAGTTCGGGAGCCGGTGCTCGCGGAGGGAGGCGGCCACGGCGCGGACCAGATCGGCGGTGGCGAGCATCCCCGTCTTGCAGGCCGCGGGGGGGAGGTCCTCGGCCACGGCGCGGATCTGCGCGCGGACGGTGTCGATCGGGACCGGGTGCACCCCGGTCACCCCGCGCGTGTTCTGCACCGTGATGGCGGTGATCGCGGTGGTGCCGAAGGTCCCGAAGGCGTGGAAGGTCTTGAGGTCGGCCTGGATCCCGGCTCCGCCCCCCGAGTCGGAGCCGGCGATGGTCAGCGTGACCGGGAGGGGAGCGGGCATCAGGGAAGCTGGACCGGGTGCAGGAGCGGCGGCGGGGGGAGCGCCTTAACCCGCCGCAGGAAGTCCGGATAAGATGCGATGTCGAACGCCAGGTGGGGAGGGGGATTCGGCATGTCCTTGTGGATCTCCTCCTCCGTGATCGCGATCCGCTCCCTGGTCATCGGGTGCGTGGCGAACCAGGCCAGGGTGCGCGTCGGCGTCATCGCCTCCTCGCGCTGCAGCCGGTTCAGGAAGGTGACGATCCCCTCCGGGTCGATTCCCGACTGGATCAGGTACCCCACCGCCAGGTGGTCCGCCTCGGTTTCCGCCTCGCGCGAGTGCGACGCCGACCAGAGCGCGCTCCCCAGCCGCAGCGAGCTCTCGTCCAGCAGCGTCGGCTCGCGCCCCAGGATCAGCTTGTACATGATGGACGAGACCGAGCCGGTGCGCAGCCGCCGCTCCAGCATGCGGGCGCCGTGGCGCGCGGCCACGTGCCCGATCTCGTGCGCCATCACCGCCGACAGCTCCGACACGTTGCGGGTCCGCTCGATCAGCCCGCGGTTGATGTACACGTGGCCGCCCGGGATGGCGAAGGCGTTGACCACGTCGCTGTTGACGATGTAGAAGTGGTAGTGGAGGTTGGGACGCCCGCTGTGCCGCGCGATCAGGAGCCCCAGCCGGTTCACGTACCGGTTCAGCGCCGGGTCGGTGACCAGCGGGGTGCGCTCGTTGATCTGCAGCGCTAGCTCGTCCCCGATCTCCTGCTCGCGCTGCTCGCTGATGCACCCGCCCAGCGCCGCCACCGCCAGCAGCATCACGGCGCAGCGCGCCCACGAGGGGGCCCGCACGGTCCACGACCGGCGGGCCCGATCCCACGCGGAGCCGGGGTGGCGGCTCACTGCCCCCGCGGGGGGGCGGGGAGCGAGCGGACGCGCGCCTTGAAGTTCTGGAACGCCTGCGTGTCGGTGGTCAGCCCGCGGAGCTGCGCCGCCGGGATCGCCGAGACCATCTGCCGGGTGCTGGTGATGCGCTCCTGCGTCAGCGGGTGCGTGGAGAACCACTGCTGCAGCGCCGAGGGGTTCCCCTGCTGCTCGCCCAGCAGCTTCTGGAAGAAGGTCACCATCCCGTTGGGGTTGTAGCCGGCCCGCATGGTGAACTGCACCCCGTCCGCGTCGGCCTGGCGCTCGTCGTCGCGGCTGTACCGGGCGAGCACACCGCTCCCCACGGCCTGAATCCCGACCTGCTCCAGCGTCCCGGGGTTGCGCCCCAGGAGCACGCCGTACAGCAGCGCCAGCCCCGTGTTAGCGTTCTGGGCGCGCTGCCACTGCTCGATCCCGTGCCGCTCCACCACGTGGCCGATCTCGTGTCCCAGCACCCCGGCCAGCTCCGAGGCGTTGCTGGCGCGGTCCACCAGCCCGCGGTTCACGTACACGTAGCCGCCCGGGATGGAGAAGGCGTTGACCACGCTGGAGTTGACCACGAAGAAGTGGTACGGGATCCCCCGCGGGTCGGCCCGGCTGGAGATGGAGGTCCCGATCTGGTTGACGTACTGGTTGATGGCCGCGTCCTGCACGATGGGGAGCTGCTGGCTGATCTGGGCGGCGTTCTGCGCGCCGACCTGGACCTCCTCCTGCGTGCTGATCGCCGGGGCGCATCCCGCCAGCGAGAGAGTTCCGCCGAGCGCCAGCGCCAGCGCCGGGGCGCGGAACAGATTGAACGACGAAGACATACCCGTGCCTCCCGAAAGAATGTGTCTTTGCAGCGAGCGCCGGGTAAAAAGCAAGTCTCGGACCAGCATGGACTTATGTTGACCCGTCGGGAGGCTAAGCAGTTGCGGGGCCTGCATCAGCGCAAGGTTCGCGAGGCGGAGGGCGCCTTCCTGGCCGAGGGGGTCCGGGTGGTGGAGGACCTGCTGGCCTCCGGGCTCCCGGTCCGCCTCCTGGCGTGCTCGTCCTCGCTGGAGGACACCGAGCGGGGCACCGCCCTGCGCCGGGAGGCCATGCGGAGGGGGATCCA
>JAFAYN010000240.1 GCA_019240375.1 Gemmatimonadota bacterium | reverse complement strand
CTGTCGGACCTGACAGGGCTCCCGGAGGAGACCCGCGCCCGGGAGGCGGGGTGCCTCGCCCGGGAGGAGGCGCGCCGGCGCTTCGACCTGGAGCGGGGGCCGCTCCTCCGCACCCTCCTCCTCCGCCTGCGGCCCGAGGAGCACCTGGCGCTCTGCACCCTGCACCACGCCGTGTGCGACGGGTGGTCGCTGGGGGTGCTCCTGCGGGAGATCGGTGCCGGGTACGCCGCCGCGCGCGAGGGCCGGGCGGCGCACCTCCCGGAGCTGACGATCCAGTACGCGGACTACGCGGCGTGGCAGCGGGGGTGGCTGGAGGGACCCGGGTGCTCCGGGCAGGTGGAGTACTGGAGGGTGAAGCTGGCCGGCGCCCACCCGCTGGAGCTTCCCGCCGACCGGGCCCGCGCTGCCGGGGCGGGGGAGCGGGGGGCGTCCCACACCTTCCGCGTCTCCGCCTCCATTGCGGAACGGGCGCGGGAGCTGGGGGCGCGGCACGGCGCGACGGCGATGATGACGCTGCTGTCGGCATTCAAGGTGCTGCTGGCGCGCTACGCGGGGGATACGGACGTGGTGGTGGGGACGCCCGTGGCGGGGCGCAACCGCCCGGAGCTGGAGGGGCTTATCGGGCTCTTCGTCAACACGCTCGCCCTGCGCACCGAACTGGACGGCGAGCCCACCTTCGCCGAGGTGCTGGCCCGCGTCAGGGACACCGTCGCCGACGCGCAGGCGCACCAGGACCTCCCCTTCGAGCGGGTGGTGGAGGAGCTGCGCGCCGGGTCGGACCCGCGCCGCAACCCGCTCTTCGACGTCACCTTCACCTACGCGACCGCGTCGCGCGAGGAGGTGCGCCTTCCCGGGCTGACCCTCACTCCCGCGCCGACCGGGACCGGGACGGCGAAGTTCGACCTGGAACTCCACCTGGTGGAGGCCGGCGGCGGGCTGGACGGCGAGCTGGCCTACCGCGCCGACCTGTACGACGGGGCGACGGTGGAGCGGATGGCCGGGCACTTCGCGCGGCTCCTGGAAGCCGCCGTCGCCGCGCCGGAAACGCCGATCGCCGAACTCCCGCTCCTGGATCCGGAAGAGCGGGCGAGGGTGGTGGAGGAGTGGAACCGGACAGCGGTGGAGTACCCCTCCCACCGCCCCGTCCACGCGCTCTTCGAGGAGCAGGCGGCGCGGACGCCGGGGGCAACGGCCGTGATCTTCGGCGCGGAATCGCTCACCTACCGGGAGCTGGACGAGCGCGCCGACCGTCTCGCGGACGTTCTGCGCGGGCTGGGGGTGGGACCCGAGGTGCGTGTGGGGCTCTGCCTGGAGCGCGGCCCGGAAACGGTGGTCGCCGCCCTGGGGGTGCTCAAGGCCGGCGGCGCGTACGTCCCCATCGACCCGGCCTACCCACCCGAGCGGATCGCCTACCTGCTGGAAGACTCCGCCCCGCGGGTACTGGTGACGCAGGAGGCTGTGCTGGGGGTGCTCCCGGAGCACTCCGCGGCGGTGGTGCTCACCCCCCTCCCCCGGCCCCTCCCCCACAAGGGGGGAGGGGAGCACTACGAGGCCCCGGTGTCGGATGCCCTCCCCCAGGATTGGGGGAGCAAGGGGGCTGCTTTTGCGAGCCTAAGCGAGCTGGGTGGGGGCATGCTGAGCCCTGACAACACCGCCTACGTCATCTACACCTCCGGCTCCACGGGGAAGCCCAAGGGCGTCGAGATCTCCCACCGCGCCTTCGCCAACTTCCTCCTGGCCACGGGCGACGCGTTCGGCTTCGGAGCGGACGACGTGATGCCGGTGTTCGCCTCTTATGCCTTCGACATCTGGGGGTTCGAGGCGCTGACACCGCTCCTGGCGGGGGGAACGGCGCGCATCCTCCCTCGCGAGGCGGTGCTGGACGTGCCGCGGCTGGTGGAGGAGCTTCGGGGCGCGACGGCGGTGCACGCCGTTCCCGCGTTGATGCGGCAGATCGCCGCGGCGGCGGTCGCGTCGCCCGGGGGACCGCTCCCGGGGATCCGGCGCGTCTTCGTCGGCGGCGACACCATCCCCCCGGAGCTGCTGGCCGAGGTCCGTGCCGCCTTCCCCGCGGCGGAGCTCCGCGCGATGTATGGGCCCACCGAGACCACCGTCATCACCTCCGCGCAGGTGGTCGGCGCGGCGGAGGTGGTCAGGGGGCACCTCCTGGGACGGCCGCTCCCCAACGCCCGGATGTACGTGCTGGACCGCTCCGGGGCACCCGTCCCGGT
>JAFAYN010000111.1 GCA_019240375.1 Gemmatimonadota bacterium | reverse complement strand
TGCGGGAGGGTCGCCCGGATCTCGCGCAGGGTGAGCCCCGCCAGCCGCTCGTTGAGGACGCGCGCCACCGGCGCCAGCGCCGAGGCCGGGACGGTGCTGGGGACGTCCACGTAGATGGTCCGCACCCCGCCGGCGCGCAGCGCCAGGACCAGGAGCACCTTCCCCTCGGTGAGCGGGACCAGCTCCAGCCGCTCCAGCGTCGCGGCGTCCAGCCGCGGGGCGATGGCGATCCCCAGCTCCTGCGTGAGCAGCCCGAGCACCTGCGCGGCACGCCCCACCAGCCGCTCCACGCCCGCGCGGTCGGTGGCCGCCCCCAGCTCCTGCCGGATCGAGTGCTGCTCCGCGTCGGTGAGCCGCGGCGAGCCGATGAGCGAGTCCACGAAAAAGCGGTACGCCCGGTCGGTGGGAACCCGCCCCGCGGAGGTGTGCGGGTGGTACAGGTATCCCTTCTCTTCCAGGTCGCTCATGGTGTTCCGCACCGTGGCCGGGGAAACGCCCAGCCGGAAGCGCCGGGTGAGCGTACGGCTCCCCGCGGGCTCGGCGGTTTCCACGTAGGTGCGGATCACCGCGTCCAGGACGTGGTGCTCGCGCTCGTTCAGCGGTTCGGCGTGCATCTCGGGTCGGGGCGGGAAAGAGCTGGCTGAAATGTGCCCGGACGGGGTCGGATCGTCAAGCGGAAAGCCGGTTTGGCGCGCACGCGGCTCACCCCGCGTCGCCGGCGGACGCCAGCTCCACCGCGAGCCGGTCCAGGAGGAGCCACCCCTCGGCCGTCAGGTGCAGGACCCCGTCGCGCACCCGGGCCCTCCCCTGCCGCGCCCACTCCGCGGCGAGCGCGCGCTGCGCCCCCGTGGCGTCCGCCAGCGGGTACCCGGCCGAGGTGCGCAGCCCCAGCCAGACGCGCTCCAGCGCCGCCTCGTCGGCATCCACCCGCTCCTCGTCCTCCACGGGGAGGCGCCCTTCCAGGAGCGCGTCCCTGTACGCGCTCCAGCCGCGCAGGTTCCACCGGCGCAGGGGGGTGTAGAGCGCGTGCGCCCCCGGGCCGAGCGCCGCGTACGGGGCGCCGGTCCAGTACACCGAGTTGTGGCGCGAGGCGCGGCCGGGGAGCCCGAAGTTGGACACCTCGTAGTGGACGAAGCCGGCCGCGGTCAGCCGCTCGTGGGCGAGCAGGTACTCGTCGGCGTAGCGGTCCTCGTCAGCCAGCGTTTCCCGCCCCTCGCGCACCCAGCGCCCCAGCGGCGCCCCCGCCTCGGCGGTGAGGCCGTACAGCGAAACGTGCTCCGGCTCCAGCTCCAGCGCCCGCTCCAGGTCCGTGGCCCAGTCGCGCTCCAGCCGCTCGGGGAAGCCGAAGATCAGGTCCACGCTGACGTTGTCGAACCCCGCGGCGCGCGCCGCGAGCATCGCCCGGGCGGGGCCCTCCGGCCCGTGCAGCCGCCCCATCCAGCGCAGCGCCGGGGCGTGGAAGGTCTGCGCCCCCAGCGAGATCCGGTTCACCCCCGCCGCGCGCCAGTCCGCCGCCAGCTCGGGCGAAAAGGTTTCCGGGTTGGCCTCGCACGTCCACTCCACCGCGGCCGGGTCCCACGTGGCGTAGGGCCGCAGCCGCTCCGCCAGCTCCGCCATCGCCCCCGGGCCCAGGAGCGAGGGCGTCCCCCCGCCCACGTACAGCGTGTCGAGCGCGAGCGGCTCCGACCACCCGCGCTCGGCCGCGAGCAGGCGCATCTCCGTTTCCACCGCGTCCAGCCACTCCCCCGTCGGCGCCACGCGGGTGGCCTGCACGGCGAAGTCGCAGTACAGGCAGCGGCGCGAGCAGAAGGGGACGTGCACGTACAGCGCGCGGGGCGCCGCTGCCCGCTCGTGGCTCTCCACCACTCCCACTCCCCCGACCTGCGCCTCGATCTCCGGATTACCGACCACGCGCTCGCCTCGCCTGCATCGTGCCCGTCGCACCCGCGGCCAGGAAGGCGCGGAAGGAATACGGATTACACGACACCCCAGGCGGCGTTGCGTTCCCCTGTAACCTCTCAGGTCCGCCGGTACTGCTTCCCCGGAAGCGACTCCACCGCCCCGCGCAGCTCCAGCCCCAGCAGTGCGGCGAGGGCGCCGCTCGGCGCCAGCCCGGCCGTGTGCGCCAGCTCGTCGACATGGACCGGATCAGAGCCGAGCGCGTTCCAGACGCGTGATTCATCAGGAGACAGGTCCGCAGGCTCCGCGGGTGCGGGGGCGGGCGCAGGCTCTCCCGGGACCTCGGCGGCGGGCCGGCGGCGGACGAAGGGTGTCGGCGCGGTTGTGAGAAGTCGAACTCGATGCTACCCAAAGCCGCGTTTTTGACCCTTTCGGTCACAGTCCCCGCTACCGCGTGCCGCAGTCCGTGCTACGACCCGTGGGACAGACCCCAGTCTATGCTACAACCTTGAGAACCGACCCACGGTTCTTTCAGCTAATCTCTCGCCTCCGGGGTATTAATTACGTCTCCGGCAGGCATCCAAAACACCGACACAGATCTACAACCATCGATGCCAATCCGGAAGATCCCCCGAAGCCACTCCTCTGTGACGGGTTGCCTGGCCAGCGACAAGGCCGTCGGCGATGCGCAATACGAGAGCACGCTGGAGCGTGACCTCTATACCTTGCTCGAGTTCGACCCTGCGGTGTCCAGCTACGAGGTCCAGCCCGTCCGAATCGACTACATCGACGAGGAAGGAAAAGCCCGCCACTACACGCCTGATGTCCTCGTCCACTACGAGAAACGCCCCCGGGGGGAATCGCCGCGACGGCCGCTCCTCTGCGAGGTGAAGCCGGTCGCGCAGCTCGCCGGCCACTGGCGCGAGATCCGCCGGAAGGTACAGGCGGCGCGTGCCTTCGTCGGCACCCGGGACTGGGAGTTCCGCGTGCTCACCGAGCGCCACATCCGCACGCCGTACCTGGACAACGCGCGCTTCCTGCTGCCGTTCAAGCGGCGGCCGACCGACCAGGCCGCGGAGGCTCTCCTCGTGGACCGGCTGCGCGAGCTCCGCTCCACGGATCCGCAGACCCTGCTGGCGGCCGTCTACTGGGATCCCGAGAACCGGGACCTGCTGATTCCTAGTCTCTGGAAGCTAATCGCCTACGGGATCGTCGAGTGTGACCTCGGTCTCCCGCTCACCATGACCACCCGCATCTGGCTCCGTGAAGCCTGACCCCCTCCGCTCTCTCTTATGGCTGACAAGTTAACGATCGCGGCCGGCGTGCGCGTACGCTGCCGCGGGAAGGATTACGTGATCGCTCACGTCCTGGACGTGTACTCGGTACTCGCTAAGGAGGTAGAATCCGGCCATCCGGAGCGCCTGGCCATCGCGGACCTGCTGCCTTCTCTGGACGACACCCCAGATGTGGGGTCCGAGGTCGACCTGATGGGCGTCTCGGATAAGGACTGGAAGGAGGCGAACCGACGGTTCGAAATCATCCGGCCTTTGCTGACCGAGGAAGGTCGGGACCGTGACGTGGTGGAGGAGCGCGCACGGGAATCGGGCGTACACTGGACGACCCTCTACCGGTGGGTGCA
>JAFAYN010000090.1 GCA_019240375.1 Gemmatimonadota bacterium | reverse complement strand
CGGCCACCGTTTCGCGCAGCGGGCGCTCCGGGACCAGCCAGGTGAGCAGGAAGCCGAGGATCGCGATCCCCGCCGCCGTCAGGAACACCGTGCTCAGCGACATCGTGAACGCCTGTACGAAGCCGGCGCGCACCGCCGGGGGGAGGTGGGCCAGCATCTGCGGGTTCATCCCCGCGCCGGTCCCCTGTCCGGCCGGCGTCCCCGGGGGGAGGAAGCGGGCCAGGTTGGCGGCCAGGCGCGAGGCGAAGATCGCCCCGAACACCGCCGTCCCCAGCGAGCCGCCGATCAGCCGGAACAGGGTGGCCCCGGAGGTCGCCACCCCCAGGTCCGCGTAGTCCACCGCGTTCTGCACCGCGATCACCAGCACCTGCATCACCAGCCCCAGCCCGAGCCCCAGCACCAGCATGTTGACGGAAGCGCCCACGATGGTCGTTTCCGCGCTCATCCGCGACAGCAGGAAGAGCCCAAGCGCCATCACCGCCGTCCCGATGACCGGGAACACCTTGTAGCGCCCCCAGCGCGAGATCAGCTGCCCCGACGTGATGGAGGTCACCAGCATCCCGCCCATCATGGGGAGCATCTGCAGCCCCGACCCGGTGGGGCTGGCTCCGTTCACCACCTGCAGGAAGAGGGGGAGGTAGGTGACCGAGCCGAAGAGGGCGAAGCCGACGATCAGCCCGATCGCCGCGGTGAAGGTGAAGGTCCGGTTGCCGAAAAGGCGCAGGGGGAGCACCGGCTCGCGCGCCCGCCGCTCCGCCAGGAGGAAGCCCGCCAGCGTGACCACCGACAGCGCGATCAGCCCCAGGATGACCGGCGAGTCCCACGGGTAGGTCGCCCCGCCCAGGTCGGTGAAGAGGATGATGGCGCTGAGCGCCACCGCCAGCAGCCCGGCTCCCAGGTAGTCGATGGCGTGCCGCACCCGGTCCAGCTTGCGGGGGAGGGTGGCGGCGAGCACCACCAGCGCCAGCACCCCCAGCGGGAGGTTGATGTAGAAGATCCAGCGCCACGACAGGTGCGTGGTGAAGTACCCGCCCAGCAGCGGCCCCGCGATGCTGGAGACGCCGAACACCGCCCCGAAGATCCCCTGGTAGCGCCCCCGGTCGCGCGGCGGGACCACGTCGCCGACCACCGCCTGCGTGGTCACCATCAACCCGCCGCCCCCCAGCCCCTGCACCGCGCGGAAGAGGATCAGCTCCGTCAGGCTGGTGCTCAGCCCGCACAGCACCGAGCCGGCCAGGAACAGGAGGATCGCGCCCTGCAGCACGATCTTGCGTCCGTACAGGTCGCCCAGCTTGCCGTACAGCGGGGTGACGACGGTCTGCGCCAGGAGGTACGCCGTCACCACCCAGGCCAGGTGCTCCAGCCCTCCCAGCTCCCCCACGATGGTGGGGAGCGCGGTGGCGACGATGGTGGAGTCCAGCGCGGCGAGCAGCATCACCAGCAGCAGCCCGCTGAAGACGACCAGGATCTGGCGGTGGGTCAGCGCCGCGGGCGCCTGCTCTGGGGTCGGAACGGCCATGGGTCGGATTCGGGTTCGGATCGTGGGCGGGGAGCGCCGTCCGGCGGCCTGGATCCCGGCCCTGCCGCCGTCGCGGAACGCAAGATCGGTGCTTCCCTTGCGCGCGGGAGCGGGATCGGAGCACGTTGCTTGCGGGAGCGCGGTGCGCGGGCGGAACCCCCATCGAGAGCGAGGCGGCATGAGAGTGGAGGCGGGACGTCAGGAGGTGGGCGGGACCCCGGTGTACCGGGCCCGTCCGGCGGGCACGCGGGAGCCGCTCCCGGCGGTGGTCGTGATCCAGGAGGTGTGGGGGGTGGACGAGCACATCGAGGACCTGACGCGGCGCTTCGCCGAGGCGGGGTACCTGGCCGTGGCGCCCGACCTGTACGCCGAGGGCGGCCGGCGCCCGGACGTGCTCGCCGACGAGCGGATCAGCGTCCTCAAGCGCTTCCTGGACACCGCCCCGCCGACGGTGTGGACCGACCCCTCCTCGCGCGAGGGATTGATCGCCGCGCGCCCCGCCGAGGAGCGGGAAGAGCTGCGCGGGACCATGGCGGCCGTGCTCAACCCCAACCGTCCCATTCCGCGCTACCTGGAAACGCTGCGGGGGGTGGCCGCCGCCCTGCGGGAGAGCGAGGAGTGCACCGGGCGCGTGGTGAGCACCGGCTACTGCTTCGGCGGGCTCCTGTCCGCCCTGCTCGCCGGGGCCGACCCGGAGCTGAGCGGCGCCGCCGTGTACTACGGCTCCCCGCCCCAGCTCACGGCGATGGAGGGGCTGGCCTGCGCGCTGATCGGCTTCTACGGCGAGGACGACACGCGCATCACCGCCGCCGTCCCGGCCTTCGCCGAGGCGCTGCGCGGGGCGGGGAAGGAGTTCGAGGCGCACGTCTACCCGGCGACGCCGCACGCCTTCTTCAACGACCTGCGCCCCTCGTACCGGGTCGGCCCGGCGCGCGACGCCTGGGCACGAACCCTGTCGTTCTTCGCGCGGGTCACCGACGGGGCCGGGGCCCGGGAGATCCGGGCATAGCCTCCAGGATGCCGGAGCCCGCGCCCCCCGGGGCGCCGCCCTCCGTCCCCGGGGCGAAGCCGGCCCGCAACCCGTTCCTCCGCTTCCTGGCCGGGTGGCTGGCGTGGACCGCGCTCTGCTGGGGGATCGTGGGGGCCGCCGCCGCGCCGCTCCTCCCCGGCGGGTGGTGGACGGTCGCCCTGGTGGCGGTCTGTTCGGTGGCGCCGGCCTGGGTGCTGGCGGCCGGCTTCCGCAAGACGCTGTACCCGGGCGCGGCGCTCCGCCTGTGGGTGGTCCGCCCATTCTGGTACCTGCAGCTCGCCGCGCCGCTCCTTGCCACGGGGACGCTGCTGGGCTTCCTGGCGGGGGCGCCCTTCGGCGCGGCCGGAGCCGGCGGTCGCCTGGGCGTCCAGGCCGCGGCGGCGTTCGTGGTCGCCATCAGCGTGGCCGGGTACCTGGGGAGCCGCCGGGTGGTGGTGCGGCGGCTGGAAGCCGCCTGGCCCGACCTCCCCCCGGAGCTGGACGGGCTCCGCGTCGTGCAGCTCTCCGACCTGCACGTGGGGCCGCACACCCCCCGTGGCCACCTGGCGCGGGTCCGGCGCGCGCTGGAAGCGGAGGCGCCCGACCTGGTGGCGTTCACCGGCGACCAGGTGGACGACTTCCCGCGCGACACGGAGCCGTTCGCGCGCGCCTTCGCCGGGGTGACGGCGCCGCTCGGCGTCTTCGCCATCCCCGGCAACCACGACGTGTACGCCGGGTGGCCCGAGGTGCGCCTCGGGCTGGAGACGATGGAGCTGACGGTGCTGGTCAACGACGCGGTCCCGGTGCGGCGGGGAGGGGCGACGCTCTGGGTGGCGGGGACCGGCGACCCGGCCGGGGGATACCGTGCGGGGGGCGTCCAGGGCGCCGCGCCGGACCTCCCCCGCACCCTGGCCCGCGTCCCGCGCGGCGCCTTCGTCCTGGCGCTGGCGCACAACCCGGCGCTCTGGCCCGGGCTCGCGCAGCGGGGCGTGGCCCTCACCCTGAGCGGGCACACGCACTACGGGCAGCTCGCCATCCCTCGGCTCGGCTGGTGCGCGGCGTCGCCCTTCCTGGAGTACGCGATGGGCGCGCACCGGGCGGGGAATTCGCTCCTGTACGTCCACCCGGGGACCAACTACTGGGGCGTCCCCTTCCGGCTCGGCACCCCGGCCGAGGTCGCGGTGATCACTCTGCGGCGCGGCGCCGAGCCGGGAGTTCGCCCGGCGGCCCACGGGTGAGCCGGTTCGTTTCTGTTGCCTTGTCCCCCGCGGGCCACTATGCTGCCAGGGTGTGTGCCATGAGCGGACCGCGCCCGGATGACCTGCCCGGCTCGGTGCTCCTGTTCGCGGACTTCGCGGCGCGGCAGCTCGCGCGCCGGCTCGACGCAGGCTCCCCGCCCGGGGAGGCGGAGCGCGGGTGGCGCGAGCGGGTCGCCGGTGTCCTCCGCCGCGCGGAAGCGGGCGGACCGGAAGCGGCGGCGGAGCTGCTCGCCGCCGAGCCGGTGCTCCTGTCCGTCTTCTTCCAGAACGTGGACCTGCTGTACGAGCACGCCTATCC
>JAFAYN010000085.1 GCA_019240375.1 Gemmatimonadota bacterium | reverse complement strand
ATCCAGGAGGACCTGGACCGCGACCGGTTCATGTCGCCGGACGAGGCCCGCGAGTACGGCCTGATCGACCACGTCATCACCCATCGCGGCGAGGTGGTCGAGGTCCAGCACGAAGTCGCCGAGACCGGCAACACCATTTCCTGACGTTTCGAAGCCGTCCCCGGCCCGCGCCGGCCGGGGGCGGCGGCTCGACCTCTCACCACCCAGCAGTCTTCTCATGCCCAGCGACAAGCACCTCCGCTGTTCCTTCTGCGGAAAGTCCAAGGACTCGGTGAAGCGGTTCATCTCCGGGCCTTCGGTCTACATCTGCAACGAGTGCATCTCGCTGTGCAACGAGATCCTCGCGGAGGAGGAGACCAAGGAGGCGGCGAGCACCGCCGCCCCCATCCCGACGCCGCGGGAGATCAAGACGATCCTGGACCAGTACGTGGTGGGTCAGGAGGAGGCGAAGAAGTCGCTTTCGGTGGCGGTGTACAACCACTACAAGCGGGTGAACCACCAGGGGGTGATGGACGAGGTCGAGCTCGACAAGTCCAACATCCTCCTGATCGGCTCCACGGGCGTCGGCAAGACGCTCCTGGCGCAGACGCTCGCCCGGGTGCTGCACGTCCCCTTCACCATCGTGGACGCCACCACGCTGACCGAGGCCGGGTACGTGGGCGAGGACGTGGAGAACATCCTGGTCCGCCTTCTCCAGGCCGCCGACTTCAACGTGGCGGAGTGCGAGCGCGGGATCATCTACATCGACGAGATCGACAAGATCGCCCGCAAGAGCGAGAACCCGTCGATCACGCGCGACGTCTCGGGCGAGGGGGTGCAGCAGGCGCTCCTCAAGATCCTGGAAGGGACCACGGCTTCGGTCCCGCCGCAGGGCGGGCGGAAGCACCCGCAGCAGGAGTACATCCAGATCAACACCCGGCACATCCTGTTCATCTGCGGCGGGGCGTTCGACGGGCTGGAGAAGATCATCGAGTCGCGCACCGGGAAGCGGCAGATCGGCTTCTCCTCGCAGGAGGGGACGCACGATTCGGACAAGACCAACCCGTTCCACGACGTGGAGCCGGAGGACCTGCTCCGCTTCGGGCTGATCCCGGAGCTGGTGGGGCGCCTCCCGGTGACGGTGACGCTGGACAACCTGGACGAGGACGCGCTGGTGCAGATCCTCACCGAGCCGAAGAACGCGCTGGTGAAGCAGTACCAGAAGATCTTCCAGATGGACGGCGTGGGGATCACCTTCGACCCGGGCGCGGTGCGCGCCATCGCCCACCAGGCGATCGAGCGGGGGACGGGCGCCCGCGGGCTCCGCGCGGTGATCGAGGACCTGATGCGCGAGGTGATGTTCGACATCCCGTCGCGCGAGGACGTGCGCGAGGTGGTGATCACCCCGGAGTGCGTCAGCGAGAAGGTCCCGCCGCTCCTGATCCTGGCCGCGGAGCCGAAGCGCAAGAAGGAAGCGTAGGTACGGCAGGGGAGCCCCGCTCCCCCGCCCTGCCGCCCAAGGTCGCAGATCACAGGGGACAGCCCGCACGAAGCGAGCTGTCCCCTGTGACCTATCTCCCCTGTCCCCTGTCGTTTTCATGAGAATCAAGTCGGTGGAGTTCGCGGGTGCCATCGGGCAGATCGGGCAGGCCCAGCCGGAGGCGGCGAACGGGATGCCGCAGGTGGCCTTCTCGGGGCGCTCGAACGTGGGGAAGTCGTCGCTGATCAACCGCTTCCTGGGGCGCACCCGCACGGCCATCGCCCGGGTGTCGGCGCAGCCGGGGAAGACGCAGGAGATCAACTTCTACAGCGTGAAGGCGGACCTGGGGGATTTCTTCCTGGTGGACCTTCCCGGGTACGGGTACGCCCGCGTCCCGGACGAGCTGCGCAAGAAGTGGCGGCCGCTGATCCACGGATTCCTGTCGCGCAGCGAGGAGCTGCGAGGCGTGGTGCAGCTGATCGACATCCGCACTGGCCCCACGGACGACGACCTGCGCTCGGTGGACTACCTGGCCGAGATCGGGATCCCCACCCTGTTCGCGCTGACCAAGGCGGACAAGCTGGCCAAGAGCAAGCGCGCCGACGCGCTGCAGAAGACGATTCGCAAGCTGGGGGTGGACGAGGATCAGGTGATCCTGTTCTCGGCGCTCTCGGGCGAGGGGCGCGACGAGATGCTGGAAGTGCTGGGGAGCCTACTCTTTCCGGGGGAGGAGAGCGTGGAGGGGGCGGAGGATACCGGGGATGATGGCGGGACGGAAGGTGATGGTGATGAGAGCGGTTCGGAAGACGAAGCATCGTAGCGTCTCCCGGCGCCGCACGCCCCCACCCGGCTCGCTTAGGCTCGCACAGCAGCCCCCTTGATCCCCCAATTCTGGGGGAGGGCTTTTTGTTGTTGGTAGTTCCTGCTTTACCCATCAAATCTTTGGCGGAGGGAGACCTGGGGCAGTTTCCGGGGCTCCCGTAGCGGACGGGGAGACTGCCGGCGGTATCG
>JAFAYN010000072.1 GCA_019240375.1 Gemmatimonadota bacterium | reverse complement strand
CTCGCCGGCCAGCCGCTCCAGCTGGATCACGGAGCCGCGCCCCAGGCGGAGGATGTCCTGCACGGTCATGCTCGTCCGCCCCAGCTCGATGGAGACGGGGAGCGAGAGGTCCATCAGCATCGAGAGCGGGACTTCGCCGGCGGCGCTGGCGTCCAGCCCCAGCTCCACGAACTCCGCGGGCTCGGCGTGCCCGGCCTGCGCGAGGATGGTGTCGATCATGGTTGTCACTTCTCCTGGTCGTTGAACGGCGTCGCCTCGCCCTCGGGCGACTCGGCGATCGATTCGATGATGCGGATCCCCAGCTTGCTTCCCAGCCGCCCCTGCTGCGCGCGGAAGCGGCGCTGTCCGCTCACCAGCACCTCGACTTCGGTGTCCGCGGCGATCCCGGTGGCCAGGATCCCGCCGGCCTGCAGCGCGGCGAGGTCGCGCATGGGGAGCATGAACTCGGGGAGGCGCACCGACACGGGGACGCGGGTGCTGCGCAGCAGACGCTCGGTGAGCGTGCGGGTCTGGGTGCGCTCACGGTCGGAGACGTTGGCGATCTTGACGCTCCGCTTCCCGGTCCCGGCGAAGAACTTCTCCAGCACCGAGAAGGGCATGCAGATGGAGACCAGGGAGCTGATCCCGCCCGCCGCCACCTCCAGGTTCGCCACCAGCACCGGGTCCTCGCGGTTGACCACCTGCAGGATCTCGGGAACGGACTCGAACGCGCCGATACTCAGCTCCAGCTGGACGTGGTCCTGCCAGATCTCCATGAGCTGCGTCGAGATCCGTTCGGCCACCACCCTCACGGCGTTGCGCTCGATGGTGCTCAGCGGCCGGTCGAGCACGGTGGGGGTGCCGCTCCCGCCGAAGAGGCGGTCGACCACCAGGTAGGCGAACTCGCTCCCGAAGTCGATCACCCCCTGCTGCCCGCCGGAGTCGCGGATGTCCACGACGAACGAGGCGCACGGGCTGGGGAGGGAAAGGACGAACTCGCCGAAGCTGAACTGTTCGACGCTCTGCAGCGTCAGCTCGAGCTGTCCGCGGAGGCGGCCGATCAGCCACCCTTCGAGCGACTTCGCCATGCGGCCGTACATGGCCTCCAAGGCGCGCAGGCGCTCCTTGGAAACGCGGTGCGGGCGGCGGAAGTCGTAGACCTGTACCTCCGGGTCGCCGCGGCGGGCGGTGGGCTTGGGCTTCGCGGCCCCGCCCCCGCCTCCCCCGCCGAGGAGGAGGTCGATCTCGTTCTGTGAAAGGGTCTCCGACGACACGGCTCTACTGGATCACGAACTGAGGGAAGAGCACGGCGCGGATGCCGCTGCCCGGGAGGCGCTGCTGGAGCGTGCCCAGGAGCTCCTTCTTGATCGCGTCGCGCCGGGCCGCGTCGGCCAGCTCCGGGACGCCCTTGGCGCCGAGCTGCCGCACCACCACGTCGCGGATCTCGGAGTCGCGCAGCTTCATCTTCTCGGCGAAGGTCTCGCCCTTCCCGGTCACCGCCACCCGGGCGATGAGGAAGCGGGAGCCGTCGGTCCCGGCGGGGTTGAGGACGATGTCGTCCAGGACGTAGACCGCCGGCTCGGCGCCCTCGGCCTCTTCGTCCCCGCTCTCGTGCGGGGCGCCGTGCGCGCCCGCGGCGGCCTGCCCGGCCACCTTCTTGACCAGCAGGGGCGCACCCACCACCGCTCCGGAAGGCCCGCCGATCAGCAGCCCCACCACCACTCCGACCAGGGCTGGGAGGAACGTCTTTCCTCCCCCCCCTCGTGCAACGTTTTCTGTTTCCATGCTCGTCCCCAGGTGTTTCGGAATCCCGACGCCTCGTTTGGCGGCGCGGTAAAAAGCAGGGGCCGTGCCGTTTGCCATCACGCGCGCAAACCGTTGCGCAGGGTATGTTTACGTGTTTTTTAGAGCACGGGAGGACGGCGGCAAAAGCGGCGGAGCGGCAGATTCTGCCGGGTAGGGAGGCGGTGGGAATTGCCGGGCGGGGGGGAGGAACTGCGGATGGCGGTCTCCCGTTGCGGTCGGCGGGGAGCCGGCCGGGGTAGATCGCCCGATAGGGATATTTTCGACCAGCCCGGCGGGAGACTGAAGCGGGGGACCCGGAAAGAGAAAGGGCCCGGGCGCGTCACGCGCGCCGGGCCTGTTCGTCCATCGTCCTGTCGTCCGTCCTCTACGGGCTACGCGAGCATCCAGCCGTAGCGCTTGCGGAACGCGGGGGCGAGCCGGAGGCTCCACTCGTCGACGCTCCCCCCGTTGGCGAGCCAGATGGAAAGCAGGGCGCTCTGCAGGAGCATGTAGGCACCGAGGGGGGTCTGGGCGCGCGCCTGGAAGCGCTCGGCGAGGACGGACATGGCGGGGTTGGGGAGGGAGAGGGAGGTGCGCTCCCCGTCCGGGGAACGTCCCCCCCAGTATCGGCGGGAGCACGACCGACTGAACCGTGGAGGGCGCAGGGTTCCGGCCAGGAGATGGAGCTCCGACCAGAAATCGTGCGCCCCCTCAAGATTTTACGTACAGTGACCGGAATTCTTCCAGCGCCACATCGCTCTCGCCCACGGGCCCGACGTCCTTCCCTTCCGGCGTGAGAAGCCAGACCCAATCGTAGGAGCCGCCCGCGAGGAAGTATCGGTGCTGCTCCACCAGCAGGTCACCCGCGTACCTCCCCGAAGGCACCACCTCCAGGCTGTTCCCCGCCGCGACGAAGCGCTCCCTTCCGGAAGCGAGCTCCACCGCGTGCACCGCTCCCGAGGTGGCCCACGCGGAGCTGAGGAAGTACACCCGCCGCCCATCCGGCGAGAACCAGGGAGCCTGGAAGAGGGCCAGCGTCCGCTCGGGACTCTCCGCGCCCCGGCCCCGCGCCAGCACGCGGGCGCCGCTCCCGTCCGTGCCGACCACCCAGAGCGAGGTGGCCTCCTCCCGCCCCAGGGCGGTGTCGACCGAGTCCCCCGGCGTGGCGTGGACGAAGGCGACCATCCGGCCATCGGGCGAGAGGCGGGGCTGGGAGTCGAGCCCGGAGGAGGTGAGCCGGCGCGGAGGCGAGTGCTCCGACGCGCGGTAGAAGAGGTCGCCCTTCTCCACGGTGACGCTCTGCGCGAGGAGCCCCGCGGGCCGGAGCAGCGCGAGGGCAAGGAGCGGCAGGATGCGCAGGGAGGTGTCCCGGTGTGGCCGAGCGGTACGGAACTCGCTTGGGCGGCGCGGCATGACTCTATCTCATCGAATGAATCGCGAGCACGAGCGGCGGGACGGCAGGGTCCGCGCCCTCGCGCTGGGTGCCGTCGCCGCCGCGGCGGCCACCGGCTTCGGCTTCCTCGCCGCCGCCGTGGCGCGCCGCGAAACCGCCGAAGCCGACGAGGAGGTGCGCGAGCACACGGCGGCACCCCGCGGACACCCGGCCCGGGAGGCCGCCGAGGCGATCTCGCCCATCGGCAAGTGGTGGACGTACATCCCCGCGGCGCTCGGCGCCGGGGCCTGCGTGCTCGCCGCCCCCGGCGGGTGGGAGCCCGGCGCGCGCCGCTCGCGCGGAGCCGGCGCAGGCGCGGTGCTCCTGGCCGGCACGGTCGCCACGGCGCTCAACCCGGCGTTCGACCGGTGGCTACCGCAGCCGCCCGCGCCTCCCGGCCACGAGTCGCGCCGCAAGCCCGTCTTCCCCAGTGGCCACGCCTTCGGGCCGGGGGCGGTCGCCCTCTCCACCGCGTACGTGCTGTCGCGCGAGGGGATCGCCCACCCCGCCGTCGCCATGCCGGTGGCCATGACCGTGCCGCTGGTGACGGCAGGCGGCCGGATGCTGGTGGAAAAGCACTGGGCTTCGGACGTGCTCGGCGGCTACCTGGGCGGGGTCGCGCTGGCGGCGGCGTGCCTTGCCGCGTACGAGGCCACGCGCGTCGAGTAGTCCGGCCCAGCGGCGCTACGGCACGCCGCCGGGTTCGGCAGACTCCTGGAGGATCATCTCGTAGCGCTGCTCCGTGAGCGCCTTCCCCCAGCGGACGTGCGCCTGCTCCTCCACCACCCGGAAGTCCGCGGACCGGTACAGGTGCGCCGCCGCGTCGAGCCCCGCCACCGTCCACAGGAAGACGGAGCGGAACCCGCGCTCGCGGCAGAAGGCGAGCGCGTCGTCCAGCAGCCTCCGCCCGACTCCGGCGCCGCGGCCGCGCGGATGCACCAGGAACCAGCGGAGCTGCGCGGCCCCGTCCGGGCACCCGACGATGGCGATGCACCCCAGGAACTCCCCCGCCGATTCCGCGATCCAGATCCGGTCCGTCGCCCGTTCGCCCGCCAGGACGAACCGGGCGAGCCCCTCCGCGACGTAGGCCTCGAAGGTGGGGCCCCACCCGTACTCTTCCGCGTAGAGGACCCCGTGCAGGTGGGTGACCAGTCCAATGTCGCCGGCCCGCAGCTCCGTACGGATCTCGACTCCCGGTGCCGTGCTCACGACCCTCCCTCCGGCGCCAGCAGCGCTTCGAGGCGGTCGATCAACTCGGCCTGCGCCGGGTTGACCTTCGCCCTCGCGCCGGCCACGTCGAACCACTCGCAGCGGTCCACCTCCGGGAAGGTGAGCCACTTCCCCGAGCCCCGCGGCCACTCGGTGCGCATCAGGTTGCTGACGATCCCGGCCGGGTCCGCGTCGCCCTCCCAGGCCCAGGCGTGCACCACCTTGCCGGCCTTCTGGCGGATGCTCCCCAGCGGGAGGAAGGGCCCTCCGGGGGCGATGCCGGTCTCCTCGCGGAACTCCCTGCATGCGGCCTCCAGCGGCTCCTCTCCCTCCTCCACCATCCCCTTCGGGATCGTCCAGGCGCCCTCGTCGCGCCGGGCCCAGAACGGGCCTCCGGGGTGGGCCAGGAAGAGCTGCAGCCCGCCCTCGCGGCGCCGGAAGAGGAGGAGGCCGGCACTGACGCTGGAACGCCTGGACATGTCGTGGAGGGCTACGAGTCCGCCGACGTTCCCGGGAGCGAGAACGCGCCGGGCGAGCGCTTTTCCAGCAGGTCTTCCAGGAACTCGACGTGCTGCCGGAGCCGCTCGACCTCGCCCTCCAGGCGCTCGACGGTGGCCTCCACCCGCGCCAGGTCGTCGCGCGTCACCGGGTCCGCCGCGGGGAGCATCGACACCCGGGAGAAGAGCCCCGACAGGCGCCCAGAAGCGGCGGGGAGCGCGGCGTTCGCCCCCGCCGCGGACTTCGACACCAGCGGCGCCAGCGCGCCGAGGAACCGGAAGGCGTCCTCCCTGGAGATCCGGAGCCGGTACCTCCCCTGCGGGGTGTCGAGCGTGAGCTGGACGCCGCGGACCCGGCTCACCTGCCGCAGCCCGGTGACCTGGCTCAGCGGAACGTCCACCTGCTGGCGCCCGAAGCGCTCCTTGCGGAGGCAGATCAGCCGCTGGCTGGTCGCCACGATGAGCCAGCGCGCGGAGGGGAGGAGCCGCGGCCGCCGCGGCCCGAGGAGCTTGCCGTTGACGATGCCGTGGATGCTCTCATCGGAATTGAGGATGTACGGCAGGTCGCGGAACTCGCGCTGCTCCCACCAGCGCTCCCCCTCGCCGATCTCCCTGAGCTGTCCATCGATGGCGCTGCGATCGACCGGCATGGCCTTTACCTCGGGGTGCTGTGGTGTGACGGGTTCGTGCGGGTGCCGCTTTCACGAATCTAGCGACCGTGGCGAGACGCTGAAAGCAGCCGGAGCGCGAAAGCGAGGCCGCCGTGGGCGACCGTCGCCGGAGGGGATGCGCGCCGGGGTTCCGTCAGGGTTCGGCGCCGGCCCGCGCGGCGGCGCGCTGCTCCTCGGCCTCGACGGCGAAGACCAGCAGGTCGGTCGCGGGCGGGGCGGCGCCGAGCCGGCGGAGCATGGAGGAGATCTGCCCGCGGTGATAGGTGGAGTGGTTGGCGGTGTGCCGGACCAGGGTGCCCAGCGGGAGCGTGGCGCCGGAGCCGTCCATGAGCGTGTAGCTCATCGGACGGTCCAGCTCCTCCTGGGAAAGCGAGGCGAGGAACGCCGCCCGCTCGCGCTCGACGGTGGTCAGCTCGGCGCGGAGCACGGCGGGAGTGGGAGCGTCCATCCAGGCGGGACGCCCCTTCGGGGTCTCGCCCCGCCAGCGCAGCAGCCACACCCGCTCCGATCCCACCACGTGCGCCACCACGCCGAGCAGCGTCGGGAAGGCGCCACCCAGGTCACGGGTCCAGTCCTCCGGCGGCAGGCCCTCGGCGCAGGCGAGGAGGCGGGCGTTGGCCCAGTCGTTGTACGCGTACAGCTCGGAAGCGTCCTGTGGAGTCACGGGACTACCTCCCCGACGAGAACGTCAGCCGGAACCCGTCCGGGTCGCGCACCCGGAACGCCCGCCCACCCCAGGGCATGTCGGCCGGCTCCGAGTCAAGAGCGCTCCCCGACTCCCGGATCCGTCGCGCGACCTCGTCCACGTCCTGGTCGGTGGTGATCATCAACGAGAAGCCCTCGCCTTTGACCCGGTCCCACCCCCTGGAGCCGTCGTCCTGGTTGAGCAGGATCCCCACCTCCCCGGCTCGCAGCGACACCGCCCGCAGCGTTCCCTCGCGCTCGTACCTCTGGTCCACGGCGAAGCCCACCACCTCGTGATACCAGGCCAGGCTCTTCGCGAGGTCCTTTACCGTCAGCGAGGCCGCGAGAGCGCGGGCGCCGAACGATGGAGGCCCGGCGCGTCCGGTGGCGCCAGCGGGGACCGGTGAATCGATGCTCATGGGATCTCTCGTCCGGGTTCCAGGAAGCGCGGCCACGCCCGGGCGCGCCGCGACCTCACGATAGCGCCACCCGCAAGCCGAGCACAATGAAGACGACGCCCATCATCCTCGTGAGGCGGTGCGCCGTCGTGCTGCTCCTGCGCAGGGCCTCGGACACCCGGGTGGACACGAACACCAGGGGGACGTTGATCGCCAGCGCGATCACGTTCACCGTGATCCCGAGCAGCAGGAGCTGCATCGTCCGTTGGGTGCCGTCCCGGGAGATGAACTGGGGGAGGAACGCCAGGAAGAACAGCCCCACCTTCGGGTTCAGCACATCGCTGAGGAACGCCTGCCAGAAGACGAGCCTCAGCCGGCGGGGGCCGGAATCACCCGACTGGAGCGACAGGGGGCTTTCCCGGCTCAGCAGCGCCTGGGCTCCCAGGTAGATCAGGTAGGCGGCGCCCAGCCAGCGGACGGCGGCGAACGCGCGGGGGGAGGCCGCCAGCATCGCGGAGAGCCCGAGCAGCGCCGCGGCGAGGTGACAGTAGGCCCCCACGTTGAACCCGAGCGCCGCGATCAGCCCGGCCCTCCGGCCCTGGGCGACCGACCGGGCGAGAAGATACACCATGTCCGGGCCGGGGATGACCACCAGCAGGACACTCCCGGTAACGAAGAGAAGGTAGCTGTCGAGCGTCACGATCGGGGCCGCTCACGGAGGGCGGAGTTGATGGAGAGGGAGACGGAGCGCGCCGCCGGTGCGAACGCCGAGCCGGCGACCGGACCGCCGCGCCGGTTCATTCGAGCGCGATCCGGTAGCGAAGGCTTTCCGCGCCTCCGTACCCTTCCGGCTTGAAGAAGCGCTCCACGAGCCGGCCTCCGTTCGCCTCGATCACCCGCTGCGAGGCGACGTTGCTCGCGTCCGTGGTCAGCTCCAGGTACGCCAGCCCCTCCTGCCTGGCATCCGGGAGCAGCAGCCGGAGCGCGCGGGTCGCGTATCCCCTCCCCTGCTTCCACGGCACCACCGAATAACCGACGTGGCCCAGGCAGTGGGGAGGCAGCTCGGTCGTCCCCGGCTGCCAGCGGAACCCGATAACCCCGCAGAACTCCCCGTCCCACATCCAGAGGTGGTAGCCCGGCAGCCGGGGCACCGTGGTCCCGTCCGGGAGCACCACGGGCGGACCCTTCGCTTCCCGGTCCACCTGCTCCGCGACGAACCGTGCCGGGTCCCGGGCGATCCGCTCCAGCTCTTCGCGCCCGGCCTCCGGACGCAGGTTGTCCGGCGACCAGCCCTGCTCCAGGGCGTGGACGTAGCCGGGAAGGTACTGCATGGACGGCCAGACGAGTTCCATGGCGCGGCGGAGATCTGGGAGAAGGGTTTCGGCAGGGCAGCGTGATGCGCGTCGTCCGTCAGGTTCCGGAGGGTGCGGGACCGGCGGGCTTTCTCCAGATCAGCGAGTAGCGCCAGAAAAGGTGCCTCCGGACACGCGCCCCGGGAAGGACCTCCCGGCTCGCCTCGCGCACCTCCGCGAGCGTGGGATACACGTCCGTACGCGCGTGCTCGTTCCACGCCTCCCGCACCTCCCGCGGAGGGCGCAGGCGTCCGCGCCTGACCACGCCGAGCCCGACGCTCGCCGGGAACGCGACCGCGCCGCACATCCTGTCCGTGAGCGTGGACGGCCGGTACAGGTCGAGCACCAGGAGGACCCCGCCCGGCCGGAGAAGCCCGGCGATCCTCGCCAGCGTGCTCCGCAGCGGCAGGTGGTGGAGCGTGGCGATCGAAGCGACGCAGTCGAAGTGCTCGCGGGGGAGGTCGGCTTCCGAGAAATCGGCGAGCCGGACCTCGGCGCCGGGGTACCGGGCGAGCCTTTCCCGCGCGAGCCGGACCATCCCGGGCGAGAGGTCGATCGCGAGAACCGTGTCCGCTCGCCGTGCCAGCTGCTCGGCGAAGGCGCCGGAGCCGCACCCCACGTCCAGGGCGGCGCGGCAGCGGGGAGGCAGGTGGCGGAGGAGGAAGGGGTGGTAGTGTACGTTGTGGTCCCAGCCGTCCTGACCCAGGGCGGCAAGCCGGTCGAAGTCGGCCCGGATCCGGCTCGCCGACTGGACCACCACGCTCAGGCGGCGGGAGGAGGCTGCGTGCCGCCGGGCCTGCTTGCGAGGAGGTAGGCGCGGCGGGTCTGCGCCTC
>JAFAYN010000434.1 GCA_019240375.1 Gemmatimonadota bacterium | reverse complement strand
GTCTACATGATCAACGGTCGGACGATCGCCCGGCAGTCGCTGCTCAACTTCGCGGGGCTCACCCTGCCGATCCTCCTGGCGCTGGTGAGCATCCCGTACACCATTCGTGGGCTGGGAACGGAGCGCTTCGGGATCCTGACCGTCGCCTGGACGGCGGTCGGCTACTTTTCCCTCTTCGACCTGGGGCTCGCCGCCGCGCTCACCAAGATCGTGGCGGAAAAGCTCGCGGCCGACGGAGCGGACGAGATCCCCTCCATCGCGTGGACGGGGGAGATCCTGATGCTGCTGCTGGGCGTGCTCGGCGGGGTCCTCCTGGCGCTGATCACCCCGCTGCTCACCTACCGGGTGCTGAAGATCCCCACCGCGTTCGAGCGGGAGGGGCTGTACTCGCTCTACCTGATCGCCTTCTCGATCCCCTGGGTGATCGGCGCGGCCGGGCTGCGCGGGCTCCTGGAGGCCCACCAGCGCTTCGGGGCGGTCAACGCGCTGCGGGTCCCGATGGGGGTGTTCACCTACCTGGCGCCCCTGGCCGTGCTCCCTTTCTCGAAGAGCCTGGTCCCGGTGGTCGCCGCACTGGTGCTGGGGCGCGTCGCCGCCTGGGTGGCGCACCTGCTGGTCTGCTTCCACGAGATCCCGAGTCTCGCCCGCCGACCCGTGCTGCGACTGGACCTGTTCGGGCTGCTCGCCCGGTACGGCGGGTGGGTGACGGCGAGCAACATCAGCAGCACGCTGATGACCTACCTGGACCGGTTCCTGATCGGCGCGGCGATCTCCATGGCGGCGGTGACCTACTATACCACGCCGTACGACACGATCACGCGCGTCTGGATCATCCCCAGCGCGATCCTCGGGGCGCTCTTCCCCGCGCTTTCCGCCACCTTCGTGCAGGACCGCGAGCGCACCAGCCGGCTCTTCGACCAGGGGATCCGGGTCCTCTTCCTGGTGATCTTCCCGGTCACGCTAGTGGTGGTGGCGCTGGCGCGCGAGGGGCTGGCGCTCTGGCTGGGGACGGACTTCGCAGTCCACGGCGCGCGGGTGCTGCAGTGGCTGGCGGTGGGGGTGTTCATCAACAGCATCGGGATGGTCCCCGGGGCGGGGCTGCAGGGGATCGGGCGGCCGGAGCTCACCGGGAAGCTGAACATGGTGGAGCTGCCGTTCTACGTGGCGGTGCTCTGGGTGATGCTGAGGACGTGGGGGATCGAGGGGGCCGCCATCGCCTGGACCCTGCGCGTCACGATCGACACCGCCATCCTGTGCGTCATGGCCGACCGGGTCCTCCCCGCGGGGAGCGGGATCGTGCGCCGCACGGCGACGCTCCTGGTCCCGTCCATCGTGGTGCTCGCGGGCGCCGCCTTCCTCCCCACGCTCGGGAGCCGGCTGGTCTTCCTCTTGGCGGTGTCGCTCCCCTTCCTGGCGATCGCCTGGAACCGGGTGCTCACCCCCAACGAGCGGCGGCTGGTGGGGCGGCGCTTCGCCGCCGACGCGGACGTGACGGCAGCCCTGCACCCCCCGCTCTGATCCCGGAGCGGGAAAAGGAAGCGCCGCGTCCGGGAATCCCGGGCGCGGCGCTCGACGGTCCTGGGGCCGTACCGCCGTGGACGGTCAGCGGGGCGACAGCACCAGCCGGAGAGAGCGGTTCCACTTGTCCACCGCGAACTTGCCGTCGGGCTCGACCTCCGGGTTCTGGAACAGGTAGTTGTAGCGCCGCTCGCCCCCGTACTCCACCTCGGCGTCCACCCTCCACACCCGCACGCCGCCGCGCACCCCGCCGAACACGGACACGTCGTGGGCGACGTAGCTCCTCCCGGGTTTGTCGTAGTAGACGTCGTCGTTCCAGCGGACCCGTCCCCCGAACACCCCCAGCTGCCACCCCCGCGCCACGTAGTCCCCCGCGATCCACTGGCTGGAGGCGCCGGGTCCGATCGCCGCCCCGATCACCTTGCCGCGGTTCGTGTACCCCTGCGGGATGGTGGCGCTGACGTAGTAGCCCTGCACCGGACGGTTGTTGAAGGTCGTGCTCTCTTCCAGGTAGGTGACCTCGGTCTGCAGGCGGAGCAGGTCGTCCCTCCGGACCGGCTTCGCCCACTGCAGCCCCAGGGTGTACCCCTGTGTGTGGTTCGGCTGGTTGAGCATGTCCACCAGCGAGGAGGGGAGCTCCGTGCGCGCCCACTCGGCGTACACCTCCACCCCGTCCGCGGGGAGCACCCACCGCCCGAAGACGCTGAACAGCTGCTCCCGCTGCGGCGCATCGGGCCAGACCAGCACCGAGTCCCGCCCCGTGCTGTCGCCGGGCGCCACGGCTCTCACCGGGGGCTGCGGGTGGTCCCAGCGGGTGAGCACGTCGAAGGCGTGCGTGGGGACCTGGCCGGCCCGGTCCACGGCCGCGTACACCACGCGCGACACGCCCACCGTCATTCCCGGGGCGGCCGCGGGGCGGAAGGTGGCGACGAACCCGCTCAACGAGCGGACGTCGTTGGTGCTCACCGTGTCGAAGAAGAGCGACTCGGAAAGGCCGCCCACGATCAGCTTTCCCTCCAGTGCACCGAAGCGGGTGCGCACCGGCGACTCGGTGCGGAGGAAGAAGTGGGGAAAGCCCTCGGCGTTGCTGCTCATCACGATGGCGTTCCGGATCCCTGGCCCCCACCACTGGCTTTCCGTCGAGACGCCCGCGACCACCCGGTGCGTGGTGTACGCCAGGGTGCTCTGCCCCGGGTGCAGCAGGACGAGCGGCCGGTTGCCGAAGCGCAGCGGCACGTCGGCCGAGTGGCGCCCGACGTACCAGGGCGCGGCGAACGCGCTCATCCCCAGGTCGCCCGGGGCGATCGTCTGGAAGTCCTGGTTCTCGGCGTAGGTGAGCTGGGGCGCGAGGACCAGGGATACGGGGCCCGCTTCCACCCTCCCCCCGAGGGTCACCTGGGCGCTGCTCCCCTTCCCGGACCAGAGGGCGCCCTGGTTGAGGGAGAAGGGGAGCGTGGAATTCCACCCCGCGTCCACCTGGGGCGCGAAGAGCGACCAGCGCACCGGGCCCGACCCCTCCAGCGCTCCCAGCCGCGAGGAGGGAGAGCGGATCAGGAAGCCGTCGGTTGTCCCCCGGCCCAGCAGCTGCCCCAGCCGGGCGCGGTCCTCCGCGGGGCTCCCGACCAGGGGGAGCCGGGTCAGGATGCCGGAGCCGGGGAGGGTGTCCCGGGTCTGTCCGTGGAGAGCGGATGCGGAGCACAGGAGGGCCGCGAAACCGAGTGCATGTATCCGGCGCCGCACTTCAGTCGTCTTCAAGGACATGCTGGAAATGGTGGGCTTGCTAGACATTTGGGAGCGCCAAGGATAACATTCGTGCCGGTATAAGTCCAACCAGGACACCACTGGCGCGGTCTTCGCCGCCGCCCTCCCGCCGAGCGGTCTCCGTCGTTCGCGGACGGCGGAGGGGCACGTGGACCTCCGATAAAGATGGAATTGATCAACTCAGCGTCACATGGGGCGGCGGACGGTTCCGTTCGGCCCCGCGCCGTGGGACCCGTGAAGCCGCTCCGCTCCGTTTCGCGCACGCTGCGCTCGGCCTTCCTGCTCCTCCCCCTCCTCGCCGCTCCCGCCGCCGCGCAGTCCGCCGCTCCGACCGGCGTCGCGGGCGAGGTGTTCGCCGGCGGCGAGCTGGAAAACTACCTGCGCGTGCTGCAGGTGGGAGGGAAGATCGCCCTCTATCCCTGGTCGGTGCGTGGCCTTTCCATCGGCGAGGTGGAGCGGCTCGCCCCCCGCGACTCGGTGCACCCCTGGGCGGGCCGGTACACGCTGAAGAGCCCCGGGCGCGGGCTGGAAGTCCACCTGCACGAGCCCGTCGTCGGGGCGGTGTTCAACTCCGCCTTCCCCTACGGGGCGAACGACGGGGCGGTGTGGGCCGGCCGCGGGCTGACCACGGCGGTGCAGGTGGGGGTCACGGCGCGCTATGGCCCCCTTTCGCTGGTCCTCGCCCCGGTGGCCTTTTCGGCCCAGAACGCCTCCTTCGCGCTGGCCCCGCACGCGCCGCTCGACACCTTCCCGGCCATGCTGGACTGGCGGCACCCGGGCGAGATCGACCTCCCGCAGCGCTTCGGCGAAGGTGCCTACACCCGGGTCGACTGGGGGCAGAGCACGCTCCGCGCGGACGTGGGGTTCGTCACCGCCGGGGTTTCCACCGCCAACCAGGTCTGGGGGCCGGCGTCCGAGTACCCGATCCTGGTCGGCATCAACGCGCCGGGGTTCCTGCACGCGTTCCTGGGCTCGGCGCGCCCCGTGGACCTGTGGGTGGGCAAGGTGCACGGGCGCTTCGTGTGGGGGCGGCTCGAACAGTCTCCCTACGCGTCCACCTCCCCGGACTCGGCGGTCCGCTTCATGTCGGGGCTGGTGGGGGTGTTCACCCCCCGCGGGATCCCGGGGCTGGAGATCGGGGCGGGGCGGTTCTTCCAGTCGCCCTGGCCCGCCGGCGGGCTCACCCTGGCGCACCTGACCAAGCCGCTGGAAACGCTGGTGAAGGCGAACCTCGTCACCAACGAGGGGGAGATCCAGGAGTCGGTGGTGGCGGACCAGATCGCGTCGGTATTCGGGCGGTGGGTGTTCCCGGGAAGCGGGGTGGAGGTGTACGGCGAGTTCGCCAGCGAGGACCACCGCCACAACGAGCGGGACTTTCTCCTGGAGCCCGACCACGACGCGGCGTACGCGCTGGGGTTCCGCAAGGTGTTCGTCCGCGGGCCGGAACAGCTCTGGAGCGTGCGCGGCGAGATCCTGGAG
>JAFAYN010000384.1 GCA_019240375.1 Gemmatimonadota bacterium | reverse complement strand
GTCGGAGGTGTGGGAGCGGACGCGCCACGCGACGTGGGGCGATTTGGGGCGCGGCATCACCCGCCACTGGAAGACCTTCCTCTACCTCACGCTGCTGATGACGATGATGAACTTCGCCTCGCACGGGACGCAGGACATGTACCCTACCTTCCTGCAGCGCGACTGGGGGTTCAGCCCGCAGAAGCGGGCGGCGCTCACCGCCTTCTCGATGGTGGGGGCCATCCTGGGCGGGTTGCTGGTGGGGCACCTGTCCGACCGGATCGGGCGGCGCCGCTCCATCGTGGGGGCGCTGATCGGCGCCATGCTGGTGATCCCCCTCTGGGCCTTCGCCCCCTCGCTGGGGCTGCTGGTGGCGGGCGCCTTCCTGATGCAGTTCATGGTGCAGGGGGCGTGGGGAGTGATCCCCGCGCACATCTCCGAGCTGTCGCCCGACTCGGTGCGCGGCTTCCTCCCGGGGTTCGCCTACCAGTGCGGGGTGCTGCTCGCCAGCGCGGTGGCGTACGTGGAGGCGGTCTTCGCCGCGCACACCAGCTACGCCCGCTCCATGGCGATGACCGCGGCGACCGTGTTCGCCTTCGCGGCGGTCGCGGCGGCGCTGGGACGGGAGCGACGGGCGGCGGAGTTCGGCGTGGCGGGGGACTGAGGCGCGCGTGCGCGTGACGAGCCGGGGAGTGGCCGCGGCGCTCTGCGCGCTGGCGCTGCCGGGCGGGTGCGTCCGCGCCGACGCTCCCGGCGCGGTCGCCGCGGCGGAGGTGCCGGAGGCGGCGCGCTACGGGGGCACCCTGGTGCTGGGCGCCACCGCCGACATCGGTGACGTCAGCCCGCTCACCTGGCAGGTGCAGAACGCGCTGTACGTGCAGGAGTTCGTCCTCTTCGCCCCGCTGATCGGCTACGACGCGGAGCTGCGCCCGGTCCCCCGGCTGGCCCGCTCGTGGGAAATCAACCGCGACACCACCGTGCTCACCTTCCACCTGCGGGACGACGTGTTCTGGCAGGACGGGGTGAAGACGACGGCGTACGACGTGAAGTTCTCGTACGACCGCGCCCGCGACCCGCGCACGGGGTCCACCTACACCGGGCCCTGGGCGTACTACGGCGAGGCGGAGGTCCCCGACTCCTTCACCTTCCGGGTGCGGATGCGCCCGCACGCGGAGTTCCTGGACGTGTGGCGCACCTTCGCCCCGGTCCCGGAGCACGTGCTGCGCGGCGTCGCCCCCGAGATGCTGGCGAAGCACCCCTTCGCCACCCGCGCCCCGGTGGGGAACGGCCCCTTCCGCTTCGTGTCGCGCACGCCCGGCCAGGAGTGGGTGTTCGAGGCCAACCCCCGCTGGCCCCGCGAGCTGGGAGGGCGCCCGTACGTGGACCGGCTGGTGTACCGGGTGGTCCCCGAGCCCGCCACCCTGCTGGCGGAGCTGGAAACGGGCGGGGTGGACGTGTTCGTCGGCCCCCCGGCGGAGTACGCGGCGCGCATCGGGGCGTCGGACCGGGCGCGGCTGCTCGACTTTCCCGACCTGATGTACGAGCACATCGAGTGGAACCACCGGCGCTGGCCCTTCGGCGACGCGCGGGTGCGCCGGGCGATGACCCTGGCGATCGACCGGGACATGATCGTGCGGACGGTGCGCGGCGGCCACGCCGTGGTCGCCAACTCCACGGTCGCCCCGGTGCTCTGGCAGCACGATTCCACCCTGGACCAGGCGCTCCCCCACGATCCGGCCGCCGCCCGGGTGCTGTTGGCGGAGGCGGGATTCCGGGACCGCGACGGGGACGGGGTGGTGGAGGACGCGCGGGGCCGCCCTTTCCGCTTCACCCTCAAGGTGCCGCACGGGTACCGGGAGCGGCGCGACATCGCCGAGATCGTGCAGAGCGACCTGCGCCGGGTAGGGGTGGCGGCGGAGGTCCGCGAGGTGGAGTTCAACACCCTGCTCGCCCGCGCCAGCGACCCGAAGCTGCGCGACTTCGACGCCATGATCATCGGGTGGAAGCCGGAATTCCGCGTGGACGACACCGACCTGTTCGCCTGCAGCAAGCGCGACAACCCGATCACCTTCGCCGGGTTCTGCGACCCCGTGACGGACCGGCTCCTGGACTCGGTCCTCCGCGTCGCGGACCGGGACCGGGCGCGCCCGCTCTGGCATCGCTACCAGCGGCGGATCGCGGAGGAGCAGCCCTTCACCCTGCTGTACTTCGCCAGCCGCCTGCAGGGCGTTTCCCGCCGGGTGCAGGACGCCCGCCCGGACGCGCGCGGCGACTGGGTGGGGGTGGACCGCTGGTGGATCCTCCCGGGGATGCGGGGGAGGGGCGGATCGTGATCGTCACCCTGCTCACGGACTTCGGGACGGCGGACTACTTCGTCGCGGCGATGAAAGGGGTGATCCTCTCCCTCCAGCCGCGCGCCATGGTGGTGGACGTGACCCACGAGATCCCGCCGCAGGACGTGCGGGGCGGCGCCTTCACCCTGCTGGCGGCGTACGGCTCCTTTCCCGCGGGCACGATCCACGTGTGCGTGGTGGACCCGGGCGTGGGCTCGGCCCGCCGCCCGATCCTGGTGTCGGCGGGGGAGCACTTCTTCGTGGGGCCGGACAACGGGGTGTTCGGCTACGTGTACGACGCGGAGCCCCGGGTGCGGGTCTTCCACCTGACCAACGAGTGGTTCTTCCGCCACCCGGTGAGCGCCACCTTCCACGGTCGCGACGTGTTCGCCCCAGTGGCGGGGGCGCTGGCGGCCGGGACGCAACCGGCGAGCCTGGGGCAGGAGATCCACGACTTCCGCAGGCTGGACCCGCTCCGCCCGGTGCGCGGCGAGGGGAACACCTGGGAGGGGACGATCCTGCACGTGGACCGCTTCGGCAACTGCGTCACCAACCTCAGCCGGGCGGAGATGCCGGAGGAGGAGGTCGCGCAGCGGCTGAGGATCCGGGTGAACGGGGAGGAGGTCCGCTCGGTGCGGCGCTTCTACACGGAGGGGGACGGGGAGGCGGGGAAGGTGTTCGCCATCTGGGGGAGCGCGGGATTTTTAGAGTTGTCCGCGAACCGCGACTCCGCGGCGAGGATTTTAGGAGTGCGCGCGGGGGATCCGCTCACCGCCGAGGCGGGGTGAGGGGAGCGGGAGCCCGTGCCCGGCGGGAACGAGCCGAGGGGATGCACGGGGAGTGACGGGATGGACGCCGGGTCGGGCGCCCTTCTTCAGGGGTGCGGGAAGTGCGCGTGCGGTCCGGCGGTGATCTCCACCTGTACGATCGCATGAGGGGGGACGAAGACGGTCTCGCTCCTCCAGATCCCGTTCGCGATCGCATGGGGAAGGGCCCGGTACATCTCCGCGTCCTGCTCGACGTCGATCCCCACGTCGAACGACCCGCCACCTACCAGCCAGACCTTCAGCCACACCTTTTCCATACGACCTCCTCACGGGGATTCCGTTTCCGTCGAATACGTGCTTCCGAACCCTATCCAGCATCGGCATCCCCCGCTCCGCCCTGAAGGAGAGCCCGATGAACGCCGAGTCGCTGAAGCGGCCGTGGGTCTCCGAGCTTCC
>JAFAYN010000281.1 GCA_019240375.1 Gemmatimonadota bacterium | reverse complement strand
GACGAAGCTGAAGGATGAACAGCGAAGCGAAGAAGCTCGGGACGAGCAAGGAAGAGCGGGCACAGCAGGCGGAGCTGGAGCTGGCCGCCATCGGGATGGAGTCGGAGTTCTCCGTGCTGCTGGACGGCGAGCCGGTGAAGCCGGAGGACCTGTTCGGCTCGCCGCGCGCCTTCGTGCGCGGGAAGCTGATGCACCGCAAGGGGACCTCGTACCACCTCCCCACCGGGGGCGCGGTGTACTTCGACACGGGGGTGATCGAGGTCGCCACGCCGGTGATCGAGATCGACCGGGGGTGCGCGGCCCGCGCCGGCCGCTCGCTGTGGGAGGGGATCCTTTTCCTCCGCGAGGAGCTGGACGACTGGGAGCGGCGCACCGGGCACGAGGTGCGGCTGGTGGGGTTCAGCACGCACTACAACATCTCGTTCGAGGTGCCGCACCACGAGCAGGGGACCAGCCGGACGGTGGAGAAGCTGGCGCTCCTCCTCAGCTACATCCTCCCGGTCCCGGTGATGATGCTGGCGGCGAACCGCGAGTCCACGGGGATCGGGGTGCGCCCGCGGGGCGACCGGATCGAGATCACGGCCGACTTCACCCCCAGCGCCTCGCTGATGATCGCCACGGGGACGCTGATCACCGGGATCGTCCGCGAGGTGATGACCTGGCCCTCGTTCGAGCTGGAGGTGCTGGACCGGGTGGAGCTCCCCGTGGTCCGTCACTTCCGCCCGATCCCCCACACCTCGCGCAAGGGGTGGCTGGCCAAGAACGTATGCTTCGCGCAGGACCCGTTCAAGGCCGACCCGGACGAGGAGATCTGGGAAACCACCGACGGGCGGGTGCTGAGCCTGCGCACCATCGCCGGGCTGACGGTGAGGCACTTCTGGCACCCGATCCGCCGCATCTCCGACCCGTGGACCTTCCGCCTGATCGGCTCGGTGATGCGCGGGCGGGCGCCCTCGCTCCTCGACCTGCAGGAGCGCCCGCCGGAGTACGAGGACGTGGGGCGGCTCTGCACCTGGGACGAGCTGTTCCCGGAGACGGAACTGAGCCGCTCGCGCTACGAGCGGGTGCTGATCCGCGCCATCTCCGGGCAGAAGCTGTGGATGGGCGGGCGGCGGTACACCCCGACGGGGATGCGGGGGTGGTCGCAGGTGATCTTCCGGCGCGAGGACGACCGCTCGCGGCACGTGTTCGGGATCGACTACCTGCTCGGCCACCTGCGCGACTGGGAGCGCCCGGCCATGCGGGGCGGCTGAGCGGCGCCGTGGGGTGATGGGAAAGAACGAGGGAGCTTCGCCGGGATCCGGTGGGGCTCCCTCGCCGTTTCGGGGAGCCGCCGCTCTTGCGGTGGCTTCCCCGGCTCCGTTATCATCCCACTCGGTTGATAACGATTCTCAACAGAGCACCTCCTCGTCCTCGGTAAGCATGCCGCAGTACACTTCGAGCGTCCCGTCCCCCGGAACGCGCCGCCCTCTCCCTCCGGCGCCGCGCAGGCGGACCGGGCGCCATGGCGGCCTGCTCCGCACGGTGCTCTTCTGGTGCCACCTGAGCGTCGGGGCCACCGCGGGGATCGTGATCCTGGTGATGTCCGCCACCGGGGTGGCGCTCGCCTACCAGAAGCAGCTCCTGGCCTGGTCGGCTGGGAGCCACGTGGTGACGCCGCCCTCCACCAACGCGGCCCGCCTCCCCCTGGACACGCTGCTGGCGCGAGTGCGGGCCGCGAAGCCGGGAGGAAAGGTCACCTCGCTGACCGTGAACTCGGACGCCACGCGCCCCGTGCTGGTGGGGCTGCAGAACCGCAGCACCCTGTACGTGGACCCGTACACCGGACGGGTGCAGGGGAGCGACGCGAAGGCGCGCGCGGTCTTCACCGGGATCGAGCGGTGGCACCGCTCGCTGGCGCTGGGAACGGGGATGCGCTCCCCGGTCGGCTCCGCCCTCACCGGTGCCGGCAATCTGCTCTTCCTCTTCCTGCTGGCCTCGGGGCTGGTGCTCTGGTTCCCGCGCAAGTGGTCGGCGCAGGCGTTCCGGGCCGTGCTGGTCCCCCGGCTCCGGGCCGGCGGGCGGGTGCGCGACTGGAACTGGCACCACGTCGCCGGCTTCTGGCTGGCGCCCTTCCTGGCGCTGGTGGTGGGGTCGGCGGTGTTCATGTCGTACGGGTGGCCGCAGCAGGCGGTGAACCGGCTGGCGGGAGGCGGCGCGCAGCGCGAGGGGCGCGGCCCGGGGGAGGGCGCTCCGCGGGGCGAGGGGGGCGAGCCGCGCCCCGGCTCCGCGCCCGGGGGCCAGGGGAGCGGGTGGGAGGTGGCGGTGGCGAACCTGGACGGGCTCTGGGCGAGCGCGGCGCGGCAGTCGCCGGGGTGGAAGACCATCCAGGCGCGCCTCCCGCAGCGCCCCGGCGGCCCCGTCTCCTTCACCGTATCGCGCAGCTCGGCGATACGCCCCGACCTGCGCACCACGCTGGAGCTGGACCCGACGAGCGGCCGGACGGTGAAGGTGCAGCGCTACGCCGACCAGAACGCGGGGCAGCGGGTCCGCGGCTGGACGCGCTTCATCCACACCGGGGAGGTGGCCGGCGTCCTGGGACAGACGCTCGCCGCGCTGGCCTCGGCGGCGGGGGTGGTGCTGGTCTGGACCGGCTTCGCGCTGGCCCTGCGCCGGCTCCGCTCGTGGCGCTCCCGCCGGAGGAAGCCGCTGCGGGCCTGACCCGCGCGGCGGGCGAAGCCCCGAACGCGAAGACCTCCGACGGGTTTCCCCTGTCGGAGGTCTTCGCGCGTTCCGCCTACCGTACGCGGTCCTGACGGACGAGCGGCGGGCCGACCTCCGCCCGGATCTCGTGCTCCTCGCTCCCCCGGCGGACGCGCAGGACGTACGGGGTCCCCGGCTTCTGCGGCCTGAGTGCCTTCAGCGCGGTCATCCTTCGCGCATCCATGTCGTTCACGGCGACGACCTCGTCCCCGTTCCGGAGCCCCGCATTCCACGCGCTCGTCCCCGGCTCGAGCTTCTCCACCGTCCCGTAGTGATCCACCGTGACGTTCCGGGGATCGTCGGAATGCAGGATCCTGAGGGGCGTCGGGAAGTGCAGGCTGTATCCCAGTTCTCCCGCCCACGGATATGGATTCCTCGTGGTGCCCACCGTGGTCACCAGCGTGTCCGTCCTCACCGAGGTGACGGTCCTCGGTCCGACCCGCACCACCGTCCGGGACACGGTGGGAGGAGCCGCGTCCGTCCCGACGTGGAAGCCCGCCTCGGCCGAAACGTCGCAGGCGGCGGCGACCACACCGGCTGCGATCGCGAGCAGGGGGAACGAGCGCAGCAGCCGGTGGGACGGGCGTTTCTCGGTCATGCTCATGATTCTCCGCTCCAGTTGAGAGGTGGATTCGCCCCAGGTCGGACTGAGCAGGGGGAGCCCCGGGATGCTCCCTGCCGTACGGATCAGGATCTCCGCGTAGGTGCGCCGGCTCGCCCCACGCGCCAGGACCCGCGCGTCGCAGTCGGTTTCCACCGCCGCGCGCAGCCGGAAGTGCTGCCACCAGAGGGGGAGGCTCCACGGCATCGCCGCCACCAGCAGGGTGCCGAGGAGGAGGAGCCAGGCATCGCCGCCGTCCACGTGCTCGCGCTCGTGCAGGAGGATCAGGCGCCGCTCCTCGGCGGGGGCGTCCAGCACCCAGCGCGGCACCACCACGGCCGGGTGGACGAGCCCCAGCACCGCGGGCCCGGCCCGGTCGGCGACGCGCACCTCCACCCCGTCCACGCGCATGGGGAGGGAGCGGGCGCGGAGGCGGCGCAGCCGGGCGTACGTCCAGGCGACCGACCCCTGCATGGCGAGCGACGCCGCCAGCCACCCCACCCCGAGCAGGAAGGGGAGGTCCACCCGGAACGACCCCGCTTCCGCGGCCGGGGAGCTCACGGGCGCTCCCGGCACCCGCGCGAGGAAGAGCTGCAGGACGTCGATGCCGGAGGTGGCGAGCGGGACGGACGGCCCCGGCAGGATCCCGGCGTGGGGGAGGAGCCCCGGCATCCACAGGGCGAGCGCCGGCAGCAGGACGGAGCCCAGCATCCCCGCCGCCCAGACCGCGCGCCTGGGGAGCCCGAACCACCCCGCCACCCGCTCGGCGGCGAGCGCGCCCACCCCGAGCAGCGCCCCCGCCAGGAGCGCCTGGAGCATCCACGCCGCGCTCATTCGTCCTCCTCGCCCGCCAGCCGGCGGTCCAGCAGGTCGCGCATCCGCTGCAGCTCGGCGGGCGGCAGCCTCCGCTCGCTGACCAGCCGCGCCAGCAGCATCGCCGCCGACCCGTGGAAGACCTTGTCCACGATCCGGTTCAGCGCGCTCCCCCCCGCCTCCTCCCGCTCGATGATCGGGTAGTAGCGGTACGCGCGCCCCTCCTTTTCGTGGCGCACGAACCCCTTTTCCTCCAGCGTCTGCAGGACCCAGAGGACCGTGGTGTACGCCAGCTCGTCGGGAAAGCGCTCCCTCACTTCGGTGACCGTCCCCGAGCCCTCGCGCCAGAGGATGCTCATGGCGTCCAGCTCTCGGTCGGTCAGGCGGGGCTCGTCGGGCATGCGCGGCTCCTTGCTATGGGTTCTCCCGTAGAATAGTCGTCGCCGCTCCGCCTGTCAACGGTTTCACCCGTAGTTGGAGAAAAGAGCGACGAAAAAGCGGGGACTGTTCCGCTGGGAACCGTCCCCGCTATATTGGGGGTACCTCCATACAAGGTCCGCCGCACTAACGTCTCCCCCGCCCGGCACGTCTCCTCTTTAAAGGCAAGACGATCAGCGGCCGATACCACGGAAAGCGGCGCGTCCTCGAGCGCCGCCCTTCCTTCCGCCGTCCTACCTGCAATCCAGCATACGAGAGGTACCCATGTCCACCGAATCCCTGAAGCAGGCTCTCGAACACCTCCAGGAAACCAGGCGCCACCTGCTCGACGCAGGGGTCTCCCCCACCGGGCAGCTCGTCCGCGACACCGAGGCCCTTCTCCGGCAGCTCGCGCTGTTCACCGAGGTTTCCGGCAAGCGCGCGGCCTGACGGCCGCGCCCGCGGGCGTCACCGGGGCGAGCCGGCGCGCCGCCCCTCCCGCTCGCGGGCGTGCCAGGCGGCCAGCAGCGCCGCCTCGCGCTCGCGGGACAGCCCGGTCCTCCCCTTCACCTCCTCCGGAAGACCCCGGTCCCACTCCACCGTGTCGCGCACCGTCTCGGCCAGGGGCCGGTAGGTCAGCCCCTCCGCGAGGGCGCGCTGCGCGTCGGTGTGGAAGGCCCCGGCCATCTCCGGGTCGCCCTCCGGGAACCAGAAGGGGAGGTCCTCCATCGGCTCCACCCCCTGCTCGCGCAGGAACTCCTCGTCCACCCAGGTGAGGCGGGCGCCGCTCTCCGTCGCCAGGCGGCACGACTCCAGCCACGCCCAGAAGGTCAGCTTCCCGCGCGGTCCGACGGCGTTGTAGACCCCGGCCGCGCGGCGCTCGGCCATGCGCAGCATCCACTCCGCCAGGTCGCGCACGTCGATCACCTCCACCCGCTGGTCGCCGCTCCCGGGCGCCAGCACCTCCCCGCCGCGCGCCACCCTGCGCGCCCAGTAGGTGAAGCGCTCCGTCGGATCGTGCGGTCCGACGATGATCCCCGGGCGCACCACCAGGGCGCGGCCGGGGAAGCACTCCTCCACCGCCCGCTCGCACAGCGCCTTGAGGGCGCCGTAGCTGCCGCCGTCCATCGTTTCGGCGGTGGGGTCGGCCAGCGCGCGCAGCGGGGCGTCCTCGCGCACGGGGCCGGGGACCGCCCCGTACACCGACACCGTGGACACGAAGGTGTAGTGCTCGGCCGCGTCGCGCAGCAGCTCGGCGGAGCGTCGGGCGACGCGGGGGACGTACGCCGAGGTGTCGACCACCACGTCCCAGCGGCGCCCCGCCAGCGCCCCCAGCTCCCCGCCCCGGTCGCCGAACAGGTGCTCGGCCTCGGGGAAGAGCTCCGCCCCGTGCCGCCCCCGGTGGAAGAGCGACACCTCGTGGCCGCGCGCCAGCGCCGCCTCCACCAGGTGCCGGCCCAGGAAGATGGTGCCGCCCAGCACCAGGAGCTTCATCGCCTCACCCGAAGCGGGCGTGGAGGGCGTCCAGCAGCTTGCCGTGGATCCCCCCGAAGCCGCCGTTGGACATCACCAGGACCACCTCTCCTCCCTGCAGCGTGGGGACGAGACGCTGGACGATCTCGTCGGCGCCGGGGATGAAGTCGGCCGTCTTCCCCGCGCTCCGCCACGCCTCCACCATCTGGTTGGGGTTGATGGCCGTTTCCTCGGTGTAGCGCTCCGGGTGGAAGAGCCCGGCCAGCACCACCTGGTCGGCGGCGTCGAAGGCGCGCTGGTACGGCTCCTGGAATTCGCGGCGCTGGGCGGTGTAGCTGCGCGGCTCGAAGATGGCCACCAGCCGCCGCCCCGTGTACTTCTGGCGCACCGCGTCGATGGTCTCGCGCACCGCGGTGGGGTGGTGGGCGAAGTCGTCGATCACCGTCACTCCACCCGCCTCGCCCCGCACCTCCATCCGCCGGCGCACGCTGCGGAAGGTGCGCAGCCCCTCGCGCACCCCGTCGCGGTCGGCCCCGATCGACTCGGCCGCGGCGACGGCCGCCAGGCAGTTGCGGACGTTGATGGCCCCAGCCAGCGGCGTGACCGCCTCCCCCCACGGCTCCCCGTCGTGCATCACGGTGAAGCGGGTCGCGTCGGCCCCGAACTCCACGTGCGTGGCCGTCCAGCGCGGGTGCCCGCCCCCGCCGGCCGTCGGGTCGCCGTACCCGAACGACTGGATCGGCGCGAACGAGCCCCCGGCCAGCTCGCGCACGATCGGCGAGTCCCACCCGGCCACCAGCGTCCCGTTCTGCGGGATCAGGTTGACGAAGCGGGCGAAGGCGAAGCGGTACGCCTCCTCGTCGCGGTAGATGTCGGCGTGGTCGAACTCGATGTTGTTGACGATGGCGGTGTCCGGGAGGTAGTGCCACATCTTCGGCCCCTTGTCGAAGTAGGCCGTGTCGTACTCGTCCGACTCGATCACGAAGTACCTGGAGTCGGTCAGGCGGAAGGAGACGCCGAAGTTCTCGGCCACCCCGCCGATCAGGAACGACGGGTTCAGCCCCGCGCTCTCCAGCAGCCAGGCCAGGATGGAGGTGGTGGTGGTCTTCCCGTGCGTCCCCGCCACCGCCAGCGAGTGCCGCCCGCGGATGAACTCCTCCTTGATGGTGACCGCCGCCGAGGTGTACGGGATCTTCTCGTTGAGGACCGCTTCCAGCTCCGGGTTGCCGCGCGAGATGGCGTTTCCCACCACCACCATGTCCGGGCGCGGGCTCAGATTCTGCGGGGAGTACCCTTCGCGGTAGGGGATCCCCAGCTCCTGGAGCTGCGTGGACATGGGGGGATACACGTTCTCGTCGGAGCCGGTCACGGTGTGGCCGGCGGTCTTGAGCAGACCGGCGAGCGACCCCATCGCGGTGCCGCCGATCCCGATCAGGTGGTAATGGCGATGCTTCATGCGCACTCCTGCGGAGGATTCCAGTTGGAGCCCGGGCGCCGATGCGAGCGGCGTGCCGCGCGTTATATTGGTGGCGCCCCGCTCGCCGGGCAAACCCGCTCACCCTGGGAGGACCCGCCCATGCGAAACCGAGCCGCCCTTCTCGCCCTCGCCGCCGCGGCGGTCCTCTTTTCGGGGTGCCTGGAAGACAACGGTCTCACCGACCCCGGCACCTGCCAGGCGCCGAAGCTGGCCATCCCGACGCTGAACGGCGACACGGTCACCACCGCGAACGGGGTGAAGTACCTGGAGCCGCTGGTGGGGAACGGAGCGACCGCCCAGGCCACCTCGCAGGTCACGGTGACGTACAACGGCTACCTCACCGACGGGACGCTGTTCGCGCGGGGGAGCCTTTCGGTGCTGAACCTCCCCGACGTGATCCCGGGCTTCCGGGAAGGGGTGGTCGGGATGAAGGCGGGGGGGATCCGCCGGCTCATCATCCCCCCGGCGCAGGGATTCGGGACGGCGGGCTCCGGCAGCTGCGTTCCATCGGGCGCGACGCTGATCTTCGACGTCAACCTGGTGGGGAGCGTTCTCTGAGGCCCCCTCGGTGACGGCCGGCGGGCACAGGCGTTAGATTGAGCGGCCGGACATCCCGGCCGAATGGATTCAAGTACAGGAGATCCCGATGAAGGCTCGTTTCTTCGCGCTCGCCGTGCTGGCGGTGCTCCCCGCCTGCCTGGACGCCACGGACAGCACCAACGTGAACGGGTGCGGCGCCCCCAAGGTGACCATCTCGGCGCTCAACGGCGACACGGTCCGCACCGCCAGCGGGCTGAAGTACCTGGTGCGGACGCCGGGGACCGGCGCGACCGCCCTGTCCAACTCGCTGGTGACGGTGGCCTACGCCGGCTACCTGACGGACGGCACCCTGTTCGACAGCAACCCGTCCGCGACCTTCGCGGTCAACCAGCTGATCCCGGGCTTCGCCGAGGGGGTCACCGGGATGAAGGTCGGGGAGTCGCGCCGGCTCATCATCCCGTCGGTGCTGGGGTACGGGACCACGGGCGCCGGGAACTGCATCCCGCCCAACGCCACGCTGATCTTCGACGTCGACCTCAGGGCGGCGGCCGGCCTCTGAGCCGTCCACGCACCGGGCCATGACCGACGAGACCCTTCTCGCCATCAACGACGACCTGTGGGTGCCGCGCGCGGAGCTGGACTTCCGCGCGTCGCGCTCCGGGGGGCCGGGCGGCCAGCACGTGAACACCTCCTCCACCCGGGTGGAGCTGACGTGGAGCGTGTCCGGCTCGCCCAGCCTCACCGAGGAGCAGCGCGCCCGGGTCCTGGAAAAGCTCGCCAACCGGATCGACGGCGACGGCGTCCTCCACCTGGCCGCCAGCGAGCACCGGAGCCAGCACCAGAACCGCGACGCGGCCGTGGAGCGCTTCCGCGAGCTGCTGCGCGCCGCCCTGCACGTCCCCAAGCCCCGCCGGAAGACCCGCCCCACCCGCGCCTCGCGGGAGCAGCGGCTGCAGTCCAAGCGCCACCGCTCGGAGGTCAAGCGGATGCGGCGCGACGTCCCTCGCGACGAGTAGCACCCCTCTCCTTTCCGTCCGTCCACTCGGCATCGGTCTTGCACTTTCCGTCAGCGGCACCCACGAATGGGGCCGCCGAAGCAAACCATTCAAAATGCCGAGGGACGTATGCACTTCATCTGGATGCTCATCATCGGTCTGATCGCCGGAGCGATCGCGAAGGCAATCATGCCGGGACGTGACCCGGGTGGGATCATCGTGACCATGCTTCTCGGGATCGCGGGCTCGTTCGTGGGCGGGCTGCTGGCGAACACCCTCGGGATCGGGGACAACTCCGACAACACGGCGGGGCTCATCGGGTCGGTCATCGGCGCCCTGATCCTCCTGTTCCTGTACCGCCTGATCGTCGGGCGTCGCCGCACGCTGTAAGCGGCGTTCCTCCCTTTCAAACCTGACCGGAGACCGGAATGGCCACGGAGCTGACGGAGATGAAGGAGCTGTTGAAGCACGAGCTGGGCGACCTGCTCTACGCCGAGCGGCAGTTCCTGCGAGGGATGAAGAAGATGGCGAAGGAGATCGCCGACCCCACCATGAAGGCCCGGGTGGAGGAGCACGCCACCGAGACCGAGGGGCAGATCGAGCGTCTCCAGCAGGCCTTCGAGGCCATCGGGGAAAAGGCCAAGGCGGAAAAGTGCGACGCGGCCATCGGGCTGATGGAGGAGCACGATTCCTTCAAGACCGACGAGAAGCCCTCCAAGACGATCCTGGAGGCGTTCGACCTCGGCTCCGGGCTCCGGGTGGAGCACTACGAGATCGCCGGCTACCGCTCGGCGATCGCCCTGGCGACGGCGCTGGGCCAGAGCGAGTGCGTCACCATCCTGCAGGAGAACCTGCTGGAGGAGGAGGCGATGGCCAAGTTCATCGAAAAGAACGCGGTCAAGTCGCTCAAGAAGCTCGCCCAGCAGGCGCAGACCGAGGCGTAAGCCCCGCCCGAGCCGGCCGGAAGTGACGGCGCCCCGCGACGAGGTTCGTCGCGGGGCGCCGGTCGTTTGGGGCCCTCACCCCGGCGCTTCGCGCCACCCCTCTCCCAATTCTGGGCGAGGGGAACGACACGGCGACGACGAAGGCATACACTCGCGAAGATACACCACAGATCGCCAGGGGTATAAAACCCCCGGCTAGGGACTGCGGCCGCCCTGCCGGGCGGAGTGCGTCCGTAGGACGCCTGTCGTACATAGCCGGGTTTTTTATAAACCCGGTGGTGCTGGACCAGCGAGAAGGGCGAGCATTCGTGCGAATGCCCGCCCTACGTTGTTGTTGCCCTTCCCTGCCGTTCCCACATCCTGTTCGGAGGGAGACTCGCGGCGGTTTGCGAGGCTCACTCCGAGGTCGGGGAGACTGCCGGCGGTATCGGCAGGCTCGCCGGCCTCGCGGAAGAGACCGGCAGCAGTACCGCCGGGCTCTGGAGCGGCCCACACCCACGATCAGCAGAAAAACTGCATCACCCCGCCGCGCGCTGGTCCGACGCTGAGACCTCCCCCAGCAGCTCCTCCATCCGCGACAGGCAACGC
>JAFAYN010000230.1 GCA_019240375.1 Gemmatimonadota bacterium | reverse complement strand
CAGATGGGCGGGCACGTGGCGGTCTACAGCGAGGCCGGGCTCGGGACCAGCTTCAAGCTCTACCTCCCGCCCGCGGAGGAGAACGCCGGGGAGGCGCCCACCCCCGCCGAGGACGAAGCGCACGGCGCCCGCGGGACCGAGACGGTGCTGGTGGTGGAGGACGACGACGCGGTGCGGCGCTCGGCACGGAGGGCGCTGGCGAGCCGCGGCTACACCGTCCTGGAGGCGGCCTCCGGCGACGCCGCGCTCCGGCTGCTGCGGGAGCACGGGGGGACGCTGGACGCCGTGCTCACGGACGTGGTGATGCCCGGGATGAGCGGCCGCGAGCTCGCCGACTCCCTCCTGGAGATCCGGGCCCGCGTGCCGGTGATCTTCATGTCGGGGTACACCAGCGACATCATCCTCCGCCGCCGGATCCGGGAGGGCGAGTGGATCCTGGAAAAGCCCTTCTCGGCGCGCCAGCTCGCGGAGCTCGTCCGGCGGGTGCTGGACGGGCGGACGGGAGTCCCGCAGCGCTGAGCCGGCAGGACGAGGGCCCCGCGACGGAAGCCGTCGCGGGGCCCTCGCCGCGCCCTCACCCGGAGCGCGACCTTCCCACCAGCCGGGGTCAGACCCGGAAGGCGCCGACCAGCTCTTCCAGCTCCCGGGCCACCCCGGCGAGCTGGTCGCTGGCGGCCTGCGACTGCGCCGCGCCGCCCGCGGTGTCGTCGGCTGCCCGGCCAACGCCGGTGATGCTGCGGGCCACCTCGTCCGTCCCCCTGGCCGCCTCGTTCACGTTGCGGGCGATCTCGCCGGTGGCCGCGCTCTGCTCCTCGACCGCCGCCGCGATGCTGGTGGAGATCTCGTTGATCCGCCGGATGATCCGGTCGATCTCCTGGATCCCGCCCACCGCCGCCCCCGTGCTGTCCTGCACGCCCCGGATCTTCCCCGAGATCTCCTCGGTGGCCTTCGCCGTCTGCGAGGCGAGCTGCTTGACCTCGTTGGCGACCACGGCGAAGCCCTTCCCCGCCTCGCCCGCGCGAGCCGCCTCGATGGTGGCGTTCAGGGCCAGAAGGTTGGTCTGCTGGGCGATGCTGGTGATGACGCGCACCACGTCCCCGATCTCCTCGCTGCTGGCGCCCAGCTCGTCCATCATCCGCACCGTCCCCTCGGCCCGGTGGGTGGCCTCCTGCGCCACCGTCAGCGCCTCCTGGAGCTGGCGCGAGATCTCGCGGATGCTCCCCGACATCTCCTCGGCCGCGACGGCGACGGTCTGCACGTTGGCGCCGGCCTGCTCGCTGGCCGCGCCGACGGTCTGCGTCTGCCGGCTGGTCTCCTCCGCCGCGCTCGCCAGCGTCCGGCTCGCCGTGCGGATCTGCACCGAGGTGGAGGCCACGGTGGTGGACACGTCGCGGATCCTGAAGATGGCGCGGGCCAGGCCGGCGATGGTCTCGTTCAGCGAGCCGGTGATCGGGGCGTAGTCGTCCTCGGCGCTCTCCACCCGCGCCGTCAGGTCGCCCGCCGCCCAGCAGGCGAGCGCCGCCCGCAGCCGGCCCACGAAGTCGGCGGCGCCGTCGCGCTCGCGCCGCACGTCCAGCGTGGCGGCCTCCATGGCGGCGACCGTGTCGTTGACCCCGGCGACCAGCTCACGGAAGGCGCCGTGGAAGCGGGTCGCGTCCGCCCGCTCCGAGAGCCGCCCCTCCCTCACCGCCTGCACCAGCCGCTGCGTCTCGTGGAGCAGTTCGCGGACGGTCGCCACCACCTCGCGGTAGGCGTTGGCGACGGTGCCGCCGTGGATCTCCACGTCCAAGTCCCCCGCGGCGATCCGGCCGGCCACCACGCACATGTCGTCGGCCTCCCGGGCCTCGGCCGCGAGCATCCGGGCCAGGTACACCAGCACCCCGGTCTCGAACACCACGAAGGTCGCGTGCACCAGGACCATCCCGAACCCGTGATGCGCCCCCGCGGGGAAGATGTACACGTGCGCTCCCCCGTTCTGGAGCGCGGCGAAGAGCAGGTGGTGCACGGCGATGGTGCCCGCGGCGGCGACGGGAATGCGCCAGTCGCGGTACACCAGCAGGAAGGCCAGCGCGGCGAAGATGTGGAAGTGCATCTCGATCATCCCGCCGGTCTGGTGGATGAGGAGCGCCGAATACCCCATCAGCGCCACCCCCACCGTCAGGCGGCTGACCAGCGATCCCGCCAGGGAGCGCGTCGCCAGGAGCGAGACCCCGGTCAGCACCCCGCCGAACACGAGCGCTTCCACCCAGGTGCCGCGCATGGGCGCCAGGGCGAGCGCCAGCAGGAGGTGCAGCGCCAGCAGCACCCCCATGGCCCGGTCCGCCCGCTTCCGGCTCTCCGTCATGATGGGGCCTTCGCGCCCCGTGTCCTCGTGGTTCGACATCGTTCCAGGTATCGTGTGTGGGCCG
>JAFAYN010000200.1 GCA_019240375.1 Gemmatimonadota bacterium | reverse complement strand
CGTCCCTCGTGGCTCTCGGGGCGGAACTGGTCCCGCCCGAAGAAGAGCTGGTTGCCGACGGCGAAGGCGCGCGCGTTGAGCTGCCGGTTCAGCTTGGCGGCCTTTTCGCCGGTGTGCACCTTCACGCCGCCGAAGTCGGCGCGGAAGCGCGGCTCCATGAAGCGCCGCACGCTGAGCGGGAGCGGCGCGCCGGAGGAGGTGCTGTTCTGGATGTCGGCGGCGACGTTGGAGGCGACGTTCGGCTGCCCTTCCGCCTTTCTCTGGACGAAGCGCGCCAGGTAGGGCGACTCCAGCCGGCGCTGGATCCGCTTCCCGCCCGGCAGCTTTTCCTTCTTCTCTTCCTCCTTCTTCTTCCGGTCGTCCACCTGGCGGAAAACGCCGCCGCGCTCGCCGCGCACGTAGGCGATGGAGCCTTCCGGGATCGCCATCCGCATCACCTTCTTCGCGGTGGCGTCGGCCTCCTTTTCGGCGGGGTCGGAGGGCGAGGAGACGCGGAGCGAGGACGCCTGTACCCGGAGCGCCGACGGCCCCGCGGGCCTGCGCTGCACGATCTGCGGCGCGGCTGCGGGGTGTGCCGTGGCGGCACGGTTGACGGTCTTCGCCCTGGTGGCCTCCACGTTACGGGGCGCTCCCTGCCGGGTCGCGGGTTACGCGGTCCTCCCTTCCTTCAGGAACTCGCGGCGGATCCCCTCCTCCATGTCCTCCAGCCAGATGGTCCGCTCGTTCCGGCTGAGCGCCTTGAGCGAGGAGTAGCGGACCACGTTCATGATCGTCCCCCCCGAAAGCTCGTGCTTCTCGGCCAGGCGCCCCAGGTCGATCCGGGCCTCCAGCTCCGCCCGGGGCGAGAAGGCGCTCTGCCAGATGCGGCGCCGCTCGGCGGGCTTCGGCATGGGGAAGTAGACCACCGAGTGGAAGCGCCGCACGAAGGCGTCGTCGATGTTGCTCTTCAGGTTCGAGGCCAGGATCACCACCCCGTGGAACTCCTCGATGCGCTGCAGGAGGAAGCTGATCTCCTGGTTGGCGTAGCGGTCGTGCGAGCTTTCCACCCGCGTCCGCCGCCCGAAGAGCGCGTCGGCCTCGTCGAAGAAGAGGATCCACCGGCGGTGCTCGGCCATGTCGAACACCTTCGCCAGGTTCTTTTCCGTCTCCCCGATGTACTTGGAGACGATCATGCTCAGGTCGATCTTGTACACGTCGCACCCGCAGTGCTTGCCGAGGAGGCACGCCGACAGCGTCTTCCCCGTGCCGGGAGGGCCGTAGAAGAGGCTGGTGAACCCCGGGCGGAGTTTCGGGCGCATCCCCCACTCCTCCAGCAGCGTGCCGCCGTGCTCCAGCCAGTGGCGGATCTCCTCCAGCTGCTCCACCGTGGAGGCGGGGAGGACCAGGTCGCCCCAGCCGAGCTGCGTCTCGATCAGCCGCGCCGGGAACTCGCTGTTGAAGGCGGGCTTGCGCTCCACCCCGGTGGTGAAGCGCGCCAGGTGCTCGCCCGAAAGGACCAGGGCGCCGCTCAGCGCCGGCTCGGACGGGGAGGCAGTGGCCAGGTGGAGGACGTTGTGCAGTGCGAAGGGGTGGTCCCCCTCGAACATGCGCGACACCCGGAAGCGCCCGGCCAGGTCGTCGCCCGCCACCAGGAAGGCGGCGGTCTCGCCGGTGGGGATGAAGCCGCCGTGCGCGACGCCGTGCAGCCCCCCGAACTCGGCGAAGCCCCGGTCGGTGGCCTCGTTGCGGGTCCAGAGCACGTCCAGGAGCTGGGGGCGGACGTGCGGGATCAGCGCCAGCACCAGCACCAGCCGCTCCGGCGCCGCCAGCGCGTGCCGCCGCACGAAGTCGCCGTACGGGCTGTCGCCCAGGTCGGGCGGCGCGACCGAGGACGGCTCCGGGTGCTCCTCCCCGGTGCGGAAGTAGGCGTTCAGCCGCGCGCCCAGCACGTCGGCGAACCACTCCAGCTCGCGCTCCAGGTCGCGCGCGTTGGCGCTCAGTGCGTCGTCCATTCGGTGTAGATCGTCTGTGTCATCCACGGCAGCCGGACGATCCCGATCCCCCAGGGGAGGTGGTCGAGCAGGACGTCGAACGCCGCCGGCTCCACCCGCAGCACCCAGCCGTTCTCGTCCCGGTGCAGCAGCCCGGGGCGGGACAGGAAGGAGCCGCGCAGCCCCTCGACCGAGGTGCTCTTCAGCACGCTCCAGTGGCCGATCACCGCCTGGAGGAGCCCCTCCACCTCCTCCACGTCGGAGTCGCGGAGCACCCCCTCCGCCACCGGGAGAGGGGTGTCCGGCGCGAGCCCGAGCAGCGTCTTGACCATCCCCAGCTCCAGCTCCAGCACGTCGCGCCGCCCGGTGGCGGCGTGGTGGAGCAGCGCCGCGGCGCGCGGGAGCGAGCGCTCCGGGAGCCCGCCCGCCTCCAGCAGCCCCGTGTTCTCGAAGAGCGCGGGGAGGAACGGGTGCAGCAGGACCAGTCCGGCGCTCGCCACGAGCAGCGGGAAGTCGTCCTCCTCGCCCTCGTCCGTCCGCCGCCCGGGATCCGGGACCTCGTCCCCATTCGGCTCCTCCGGCGAGACCGACGGGTCGGACGCGCTCCCCCGCGCCACGCCGCCCCCCTGGCGCCCGGGGCGCCGCAGCGCGGTCCCTCCGGGCGCGGTCTCCGGCTCCGACTCGTCGGAAGGGAGCGCCCCGCTTCCGCCGGGCCCGGCCCGCCCCGGGGCGAGGGCGGTCACCGGGAGGATGTCGCCCAGCAGGGAGAGGAACGGCGCGATTTCCGCCCCGTCGGCGTGGAGGACCGTCCGCACCACGGCGGCAACCTCCTCCGGCGCTTCCGCCGCGGCGCTCCCCTGGGGCGCGGCGAGGAGGGCCGCTGCCACACGGAGCCTCGCGTACAGCGCAGGCGCGACCCCGCCCGCCGCACGTGGCCCGGCGGGGAGGCCCGCATCGCGGGACGGCGCCAGGAGCCGCGCCAGCACCCGCGCCCTCACGAGCGACAGCTCCGCCGCGAGCGCTTCCACCAGGGCGAGCGCCCCGTCCTCGCCGAGGAGCTGGAGGAGCCGGAACCAGAACGCCTCCGCCTCTCCCCCGCCCCGCCATAGGTCAGCGAACCGGTGGACACCGGCACGGCAGTCGGCCTCCAGCTCCGGGACGACCTCGTCGCGCGGGCGCCCAGCCTCCGCCCAGGGGAGCGTCCCCGTGCGCAGGTAGTGCAGCAGCGCGGCGAACCCGTGCTCCCCCGCCGCGACGCCGCCGGGGACGGACTCGCCCGGTGCGCTCCCGCCCGCGACGACCCTTTCCGGGCCGCCGGACCGGACGGGCCGATCCAGCGCGTCGTCTCCCAGGAGCCCGCGGAGCTGCGCGCACACCTCCTGGTAGACCAGCCCGGGGAGCACCTCCATCAGCTCCTCCTCCGAGGCGACGCTCACCCGGATCTCCAGCCGCGGGATCCGGATCACCCCGGGGCCGGGCGCCGCCCGGTCGAAGGCCCGCTCGAAGGCGGGGAGGAGCGCCTCCTCCCACCCGCCGCGCAGCAGCCCGCGGACGGCGAACGCGCCGGCGGCGGAGCCGGTACGGACCGTCCAGCGCTGCCTGCGGATCCGGTGGGGCGCGCCGGGCATCGCCTCAGAAGTTCATCATGGTGCCGAGCGCCAGCTTCAGGCTGGTGTTCTTGGTCCCGCTCATCACGTTGTTCACCCCCGAGACGGCGGTTTCCAGCGCGGTGCTCCCGGCCAGCGTGTTCATCGCGCTCGAAACCTGGAGCACGGCGCTGTAGCCCGCGGTTCCCGGGACCACGTTGGTCCCCGTCTGCGACAGGTAGTCGGTGGTCTGCTGGACCGTTTGCGCCAGCGCCTCGTGCGCCTCGCCCAGCTGCTGCTGGTAGTACGTCTGCATCTCGCGGGTCCCGGCCTTTTCGGCCTGCTGCGTCAGCACGTCCACCTTCTGCTGCCGCAGCCGCCCCTCGTCCACCAGCAGCCCCAGGTACTTGTCGTCGAAGCCGGCCGCGGTGATCCCCTGCATCTTGGGGTCGGTGGTGCCGGTGCGGATCACGTCCAGCGAGCCCTGGAAGACGTTGAAGTACGACTCCCGCATCTGGTCGATGGAGCGGCTCTGCCAGTCGGTCTTTTCCTGGATGTACTTGCCGTGGTCGTCCAGCCGGCTCTGCACGTACTTCCCCTGCACCTCGATCTTGTCGTCGATGTACTTGTTCTGCAGGTCGATCCGGTCGTCCACCCGCTGCTCGATCTCCGGCTTGCGCTTCACCCACTCGCGGTTGAAGGCGGTGGTCCGCGACGGGACGATCTTGATCCCCTTGTCCACCACGAACGGGGGGCGGAGGAAGGGGCGGGTCAGCGTGGGCTCTTCCTCGTCCACGGGCTCCTCGTGGTAGTGGTAGGGGAGCATGAAGTCGGCGACCACCGTGTTCGCCTCGTCGTGCACCAGCACCAGCGTCCCCCCGCGGACCACCCCGCCGAAGTGCTCCACCTGCGGGTGCTGGTCGGCGAACCTGCCGAACAGGAGCCTTTCGTCGTTCTTCCCCTCCTTCCACTGGAGGATCTCGTCCAGCCAGGGGAGCCAGTACACCTGCGTGCTCCCGATCAGCGTGTCGAAGGGGGTGTTGAAGTCGGTCTTCACCACCGGGCTCAGGTGGTACTTGAACTCGCCTGCGGCCTCCACGGTGGCGCGCAGCTCCTTGTGCCACGAGGTAGGGTCGTCGCGGTAGGTGGTGTACGGCTGGTTCAGCTTGCGCCGGGTGTTGTTG
>JAFAYN010000121.1 GCA_019240375.1 Gemmatimonadota bacterium | reverse complement strand
GGGGACCATGTACTCGTCCAGGATCCGCCCCGACTCGCCCGCGGTGATGAAGGTGTTGGTGCCGTACCCCAGCTCGATCTTGGCCTGGTGCTCGGTGGGGGCCACCAGCACCACCGTCCCGGTGTTCGCCGTGGAGTCGCCGGCGGTCCCCTTCTTCCCCACCCCCCACTCGCGCAGGATCCGGAGCGCCACCTCGTCGCGCGAGTGCCCCTGCAGCGAGGGGAGGGTGACCACCACGATCTCGCCGCCGGACTTGGCGCGCACCTCGTCCACCACCTGCTGGATCTCGGCCCGGCGGGTGGGGTCGATGACGTTGGCGAAGTCGTTGACGTACCCGGTCGGCGCGGGGATGCGGAGCTGCGCCCGCGCCGGGAGCGCGGCCAAGAGCGCCAGCACGGCGAGCCAGAGCGGGACCCGGAGGAGCCCGGGCCGGGTTCGTGCGATCACGAAATTTGCTTGATTCAAGGGAGATCCCCGCATACGTTGCTGCACGTCGTTCACCCAGTCCAGATCCGGAGCCGCAGATGAAATCTAGTCTCGTCCTGCTCGTCGCGCTCGTCCCCACGCTCGCGGCCTGCCACGGCGACCCGAAGGTGGTCGTCCGCGCCTCGATGGAGGAGGGTGCGACCGCGGGGATCGAGGACCTCCCCGTCCGCCTCCTTCCCTACGACCGGGACGCCATCCTGGATTCACTGCGCGCGAAGTCCAGGGTCCCGGAGCCGCAGGTTCCCGCGGACCTCGTGCAGCAGATGCAGAGCCTCCCCGGGCTGGAGCAGCAGGCCCGCGCCCGCGGTGACACCGCCGTGACCCGCTTCCAGGCCTTCCGCCGGGTGGTGCTGGCGCGCGCCGACTCGATGCGGGCGGCGCGCAAGGCGTGGGCGGACAAGACCTATGCCAGGTTCGACGAGAAGGCGGTGGCGGCGCTCGCCAACTCGGGCGAGCCGGAGCAGGCCGACACCACCGACGCCTCCGGGACGGCCACCTTCCGGGCCAAGGAGGGGCGGCGGTGGGTGTACGCCCGCTACACCCTCCCCTACAGCGAGCTGTACTGGAACGTCCCCGTCGAGGTCACCGGGGACAGCACCGTCGTCCGGCTCACCCGCGCCAACGCAAAGGAAAAGCCCGCGCTGTAGCCCGTCCCCGGCTCCCTTCGCCAGGCACCCCCTCGTCCGTCGCCGGGCGAGGGGGTGCTTCGTTCAGCGCCCCTGCGGCTCTTCCCGCTTCGGGGTTTCCGCGCCGCCGGGACTTCTGCGCGTGTCCGTCGCCGGGGTGGGCGGGGTTTGCGCCCGTACCGGCGGGGGCGGAGCCGGCTCCGGCGCGGGATCCGGGGCGGGCGCCGGCTTCACCGTCGCCGCTCCCCGCGCGGCCGCGGCCCGGAGGCTGTCGGCGACGCGGGCGGAATCCTCGCGGGGGCGCCCCCACTCCCAGCGGTGGCGCACGTCCAGCGACCACTGGTAGCTGGGCGCGTTGGCCAGGTACTGCGAGAGCAGGTCGGGCTGCACCGCCTCGCGGGCCAGGCGGGCGCGGGTGTTCGGGTCGATCTGCCAGTCGAGGCCCAGCCCGAAGAGCGGGCTCCCCCCGGCGCCGCCCAACGGGACCCCCACCTCCAGCGTCAGGAACAGGTCCGGGGTCAGCTCCTTGCCGAACTCCAGCGTCGGCGCCCCCAGCCCCAGCACGCCCAGCGGCGTCAGCCCCTGCGCCGCGCCCGGACGGGAGCGGACCCGCACGTAGTCCACCAGCCCGGAGCGCGACAGCCCCTGCTCGAGCTGCGAGGCCAGAAGACCGCCGAACACCTGCTGCGCGAGGATGTCCTGCGCGAACCCGCTGGCGACCCCGCCCAGGTTGGCGGTGGAGCGGCCGAAGATCAGGTAGCTGAGCAGCTCCGACTCGGGGAGTGGCGGGCGGGTGTTGGAGCTGAGCGCCACCCGCGGCGTCTGCAGCGTCCCCGTCACCTGCACCTGGATGGTCAGCACCTGGTCGGCCTGGTCGAAGGTGCGGACTTGGTTGCTCGCCACGATGTCCAGGCTGGGGTTCAGCTCCTCGGTCCCGAAGAACTGCACCGTCCCGCGCTCGATGTCGAACTCGCGCCGCAGCGGCCCCACCACCAGCGCGTACGTCCCGCGCACCACCTCCAGCGTCCCGTACACGCGCGGCGTCTCGGAGGTGCGCGACACCAGCAGGTCGCCGCGGATCTGGATGCGGGCGTCGGGCGACTCCAGCCACACCCCCTCCTCCACCACCACCTGCAGCGAGCTGACCCGGATGGCGCCCAGGGCGGCGAGCTGCGACGACTGCGCGATGGAGGTGGCGATGGTGTCCGCGCCGATCGCCCCGATCTCGGCGTCGACGATGGCGACCTCGCGCTGGCTGTTGAGCGTGGGGATGGTGATCGTCCCCTCGTTCAGGACCACTCGGCCGGACAGGACCGCGTCCGGGAGTCGGCCGGAGAGCGTCAGCTGGCCGGAGGTGGTGAGCCGCGCCACGTCGCCGCGGTCGATGGCCTTGAACCCGCTGAAGGCCGCGTTGAGGAGCACGTTCGGGCGCCCCGGCTGGTCCAGGCTGATCGTCCCGCGCACGCTGGCCGTCCCACCGGCGTGGGCCACCAACGAGTCGATGCGGATCTCCCGGCCGTTCAGGGCGATGCTCGCGGCGATGTTCTGGAAGCGCTGGCCGAGCGCGTCCACGGTGATCGCCCCGCCGACCACGCCGGCCGCCCCGCTCACCCGCGGGGAGTCGATCGTCCCGGTCACCGCCACGTTGGCGGTCGCCACCCCCTGGCCGTCGCGCACCCCGGGGACGAAGGCCGAGGCCAGCGCCAGCGGGATGGAGTCGGAGACCAGGCGCACGTCCAGCGGCTCGTCGCGCAGGAGCTGGAAGCCCGGGACCATCCCGCCCAGCGTCACCAGCATCGGGACCGTCCCCTGCACGGTGACGATGTCCCGCCCGTTCATGCGGACCGTAGCGCCGCCGACCAGCCGGCGGTCCAGGTAGCGCGCGTCGATCGCCACCCGGTCGGTGGCGACGCCCCCGTAGCGCAGCGAGTCGATGGCGCCGCTGATGGTCATCGACGGCTGGCTCACCGGGCCGGAAAGGACCACACCCAGGTTGAGCGTCCCCTGCACGTCGGGTGCGGTGCCGACCAGGCGGCGGAGGTCGGCCAGGTCCACCCCGGTGGCGCGGACGGAGAGGTCGGTGTTCCCGGTGGGCGGGAGGTGCCCGGTCACCGCGATCAGCCCGGGCGCCCCGCCGGTCCGCGCCAGCGCCAGGTTCTCCACCTCGATCCCGCGCTCTCCACCCCAGCGGAAGTGCGCCGGCCCCTGCAGCTGCCAGGTGGTGCTCCCCAGCCGCAGCGCCAGTGACTGGAGCCCGGCGCCGTTGAGCTGCCCCTCCCCGAACTCCAGCATCCCGGCGGCGGTCACGTCGCTCTGCCCGTCGCGGCGCGCGAACACGCCGAAGGAGGCGGCGTCCGGGGTGGCGTCGAGGTTCAGCCGGACCGCGTCGAAGCGCTGCCCCATGGCGGCCACGGCGTCGGCCTGTACGTTGGCCTTCCCCGTCCACCCGCGCGCCCCCTTGCTGGCCTGCACGTCCAGCACGAGCTGCCCCACCGTGGAGCCGGCGTAGCGCAGCCCGTCGCCGCGGAGGGCCACGGAAAGGGTGGGGGCGCGGAACGACCCGGACACCCACCCGTTCGCCGACACGGCCCCGGCCACCTGCGGCGGCGCCATCCCGGCCTGCGCCAGGAGCGGGGCGAGGGTGGCGAGGTTGGGAGTGCTCAGGGTGAAGCGGAGCGGCTGCGCCGTCGGACGGGTCAGCCCCCACGTCCCCGCCGCGGTGAGCTGCGTCCCCTGGAACGAGGCGGCCAGGGTGTCGACGGTCAGGATCCCGTCGGCCACCACCAGCCGCGCCGTGGCCGCGTCGAGCGGGGTCCCGCCGATGGTGGAGGAGCGCGCGACCAGGTTCAGCCGCCCCGCGAAGGTTTCGGGGGTGGTCCCGCTCCCCTGCAGGTCGATGGTGGCGTTGAGGCTGCTCCGCGGGTAGCCGTGCATCCCCGGGAGCTGCTGCAGGTCGATCCCGGACACCTGCCCGTTCACCGCGTACGAGGGGACGGTGCCGGAGCGGTACCACCCCTGCAGGTCGAAGACGCCCGCCGCGCCGCGCAGGTTCACGTTGAAGCGGTACGGCTGGCGCCCGCCGCCGCTGACCGCAATGGGGCCGGTCATCGGGCCGGGGAAAAGGTCCGGGCGGCCCATCAGCGAGCCGATCCGGAAGTTGGTCACCGACCCCGCCACGTCGAACAGGAGGTCGTCGCCCGGGCGGCGCACCTCCCCGCCCAGCGCGAAGCTCCCCCCGTTCTGCGCCAGGTTCACGTCGAAGTGGAAGTCCCGCGTGGTCCCGCGGGCGGCCACCGTCCCGGAGAGCGGGCCCGCCACGGGGACGCCCGAGGTGAGCAGGGAGCCCGCCTGGAGCGCAACCACCCGCCCGGACACGTCGAAGCCCATCACGTCGCCCAGGGTGGCCGTCCCCCCCAACGCCAGCCGGCCGGCGGAGCCCTGCAGGTCGGTGTCGAAGCGGACCCGGTCCCTGGTCCCCGAGATGTTGATGGGGCCGCTCAGCGTGGCGGAGCGGAAGGGGAGCGCCGGGAACAGCTCGGTCAGCGTGGCGAGCGCCAGCGGCGCGGCGCGGGCGCTGACCTCGTAGCGGAGCTGTGGGTCGAGCGAGAAGCGCGCGGCGAGCCCGGTCAGCCGCGTCGCGGGGGCGTCGCCCACCTCGTACGACAGGTTCCCGTCCTCCACCCGCATCGCTCGCGGCGTCCCGCTCAGCGTGGCCGCCCCGCGGATCACTCCGCGCAGGAGGTCCGGGCTCGGCGGCGTGGCCATCATCGGCGCCAGCGCCGCCACGTAGAACGGGTGCGCCTCCACCCGGACCACGTCCAGCCGGAACGACCCGTCGGCGCCACCGAAGGCGAGCCCGCCGGTGGCGGTCAGCTCCGAGGGGGTGCCCGTCGAGCCCTCGGGGAGGAGGCTCGCCGTCAGGTCGAGCTGCAGGTTCCCCCCGCGCCCCTGCCGGATGGCGTCGCGGCTGGCGACCGTGCCGCGGATCTGCCCGGTGTAGGGGAGGTCGAGGAAGCCGAGCTGGCGGACGGTGCGCAGGTCGAGCGGCTCCAGCGCGAGGCGGGTGTCGGTGAACACCCAGGGCGCGGTTCCGCCGGTGGTGGCGGTGAAGCGCCCCGCGACGCGCGACTCGGGGGTGGAGACCA
>JAFAYN010000617.1 GCA_019240375.1 Gemmatimonadota bacterium | reverse complement strand
CACCCGGAGGAACACTGATGAAGGTACAGCCCGCGCGGAACGACGTGTCCCGTCCCCGCCGACCCGGCCGCCGGTCGCCCCCTCCCCCCGCCATCCTGCACGGCCCCGACGAGACGCTGGACGGGGCGTGCATCCTGGACGAGCTTCGCGACCCGGTCGGCGTGCTCCTCTGGCAGTCGCTGCACGATGTGATCCTCTGGGCCTCGGTCCCGCCCCCGCAGCGGCAGGGGCTCTTCCGTCCCGAGTCGGTGCGCCGGCGCCTGGCCGTGCTGGTGGGGGCGCGGACCGACCCGGCGCTGGAGGCCGCCCTCACCTCGCTGGCGGCGCTGGTGGGCGACCCGGCCTCGGCCCGGCCGGAGGCGGTGGGCCCGGTGTGCCTGCAGATCGCGCGGTGGGCGGAGACGAAGGGGAAGCCGGCCACGGCGCTCGCCTTCGCGCAGGGAGCGGCGCTGGTGGTCCCCACCGACGCGGCGGCGGGGCTCGCGGCGGGGCACCTGGCCCGCCAGCTCGGCGAAACGGCCCGCGCGGAAACCTGGCTGCGGCGCACGGTGGTGCTGGGGCGGCGGAGCGGCGACCGCCTTTCCCTCTGCCAGGCGTGCGTGGTGCTGGGGGACCTGTGCGCCGAGCGGGGAGACTTGGAGGCGGCGCGCCCGCTGTACCTGCGCGCCTTCCGGGGCGCACGCCGGAGCGGGTTCCGGGAGATCAAGGCGCAGGCGCTGTACTCCCTGTTCCGCGCCGCGCTGTCGGACGGGCGCCCCGAGGAGGCGGAGGCGTACGCCCGCGGCGCCCTGTACGCGCACGGGCGGCGGCACCCCCGGTTCGCGCAGGTGGCGCGCGAGGTGGCGGGGTTCTGGCTGGAGCGGGGCCGCTTCACCGACGCGCTGGACACGCTCCGGCTCCTGGTCCCGCACGCGCGGCGGCCGACGGAGCGGATCGCGGTGCTGGCGGGGGTGGCCCGGGCCGCGGCGGGCGCGGCGAACGTGGAGGAGTACGACGAGGCCGCCCAGGAGCTGTGGCGGACGCTGCGCCGCACCGCGCCGGGGCCGGAGGGAGCGCGCGCGCTCCTGGAGCTGGCGAGGGCGTCGGTCGCGCTGAAGCGCTGGCAGAGCGCCGAGCGGGCGGCGCAGACCGCGCTGGAGCTGGCGCTGCGCCACCGGGAGGGCGAGTCCGCCGCCGAGGCGGAGGTGCTGCTCACCGGGATCTGGAAGGAGCTGGGGGGGATGCGCTGCGGCCCCGAGGCGGGTCCGGCGGAGGGGTGACGCCTACCGGGCCGGCTCCCTGCCCCCGCCGCTCTCCACGCGCAGGCGCTCGCCCTCCATCTCGCGGGCGAGGAAGTAGTTGAGCCCGGTCCGGATCACCGCGATGGCGCCCAGCCGCCCGATCCGGTCCCAGGTGGGCGCGATGGCGGTGGACAGGATGTCTGCGGCGAGCTGGAACTCCAGCGCCACCGCCAGGTAGCGCGCCAGGGTGAGGCGCGTCCGGGTGTACCCTTCCCCGTTCCCGCGGAAGGTGGAGCGCACGAAAAGGACCGCCCCCACCCCGATCCCCAGCGCGATCACCGCCGCGCCCATCGTTTCCACCGCCAGCCGGAGCCACTGGACCGCGACCTCTACCCCGCCCTCGACCTCCTCGAAAGGAACCACCACCATGGCGCCTCAGCAGCTCTTGACGAGCTGCTTTTCCTGCAGGACCCACTCCCCGCCCTTCGTGCCCTTCACGAACTCCAGCCGGTAGGCGCGGTCGCACAGCACCGGCGGGATGAAGTTGCTGGCCGTGGTGGTGGTGGTCACGTTCATGGTGATCTGCTGCGGGGCACGGCTCGCCAGGTTGAGGTGCACGAACACCCCGTTCTTGGGAACCCAGCACGAGGGGCCCAGCTCCAGCGTCACGCAGTTGAAGGAGCTGTCCGGGACCGTCGCCCGGAAGGGGCGGTCGATGGACTTCGACACCCGGTCCAGGTCGATCAGGCTCCCCGTGGCGCGGAGGCTCCCCCCCCGGAACGACTTCACGTCCACCAGCAGCGGCCCGGTCGCGGAGCCCGGCACCGCCGCCTTGCGCGCGTCCGCCTCGGCGAAGCGCACCGTCTGGCGGACCACGCTCAGGTAGTCGCTTTCGGTGGGCTCGTCCGAGCCGCAGCCGGCGGCGGGAAGGGCCAGGAGGGCGAGGAGGAGGAAGCGGAGCCTGTTCATCTCGTGCGCTCGGGAGTGGGGCCGACTGTCGATGCGGATTTGCCG
>JAFAYN010000583.1 GCA_019240375.1 Gemmatimonadota bacterium | reverse complement strand
TCGTTGCGCAGGAAGTAGGAGTGCGCGACAAGGATCATGGGGGCTCTCTGGCGGCGGTGTGTCCCGGACGCGCCGGGGTCACTTCGGAAACCCGGCGACCCCCTTTTCCGGTTCCCTGTGTGGAAGACACGAGAAACCACCGCCGGAGGGGCGATGCACGAAGCCGATCTGTCGATCCTGGGGATCCGCGTCCGCCTCGAAGCGGACGACATGGCGCTGCTGGAGGCCGCGCTCGCCGGCTTCGGAGCCTGGCCGCGGATCGAGCGGGCGGATGATCCGGGTGCCGTCCGCATCCGGCTCCGGTCTGGGAGCGGGGGGGCGGGCGAGGAGGCGCCGTCCGTGGAGGTGGCGGGGAACAGGCTCGTGCTGGCGGGTCCCGGCGTCGCGGGCGGGGCGGACGCGGAGCGGCGCGAGGCGTGGTGCAGCGTGGCGCCGGAGCTGGCCACGGACCCGGCGCGTCTCGCGGCGGAGGTGCTGGACACCCTCGCGCTCTTCCTGCTCACGCGGGTCGGGCGCGTCCCGGTCCACGCGGCCGGGGTGCTGATGGGGGGGACGGCGGTTGTGCTGGCGGGGCGGAGCGGATCGGGGAAGAGCACGCTGGCGCTGACCGCGCTCCGGGCGGGGTGCCGCGTGCTGTCGGACGACACGGTGTACGTGCAGACGGAGCCACGCTTCCGCGTCTGGGGATTTCCCCGCCCGATCCATGTCTTCCCGGAGCAGGGAGAGGGCGGCGGCGTGCTGCGGCTGCGGGCGGGGCGGTGGAAGGTCGCGCTATCGCCGGGCGACGAATGGCCGGGCGAGCCGGTGGCGGAGCGCGCGATGCTCTGCCTGCTGGAGCGCGGCGAGCGGGTGGCCCTGCGGCGGATCGGCGCCGACGAGGCGGTGGCGGCGATGACGGCGTCGCTGGAGTCCGGCTTCGACCACTTCCGGGGGGAGCTTCCCGGCGCGGTGGGGGCGCTCGCAGCGGGGGGAGCGTGGCGCCTCACCCTGTCGGCCGATCCGGCGGAGGCGCTGGCGGCGCTGCGCGGGGTAGTGGGTCAGTAGCGGACCCGGACGCCCGCGCGGACCGTCGACGCCCGCCACCCCCGCCCGTCCTCCACCTCCGCGCTCCCGAACGCCTCCAGCCGCGGCCCGACGCTCCACTCCGCCGAGAAGGCGCCGCCGCGGCTGCGCCCCCGCCGCGCGGGGGCGAACAGGTTGTCCGGGCCCCGCTCGCGCAGGAACGCACGCCCGTCCAGCCGGAGGCGCGCGTCCAGCAGCTCCGCCCCGGCGTGGGCCAGCCACTCCGTCCCGTTGCCCCCCAGCGGATGCCCGAGCGGGACGCGCCGGTCGATCCAGGGGAGCGCCGAGTGGCGGTACCAGAGCGGGTAGCCGCAGCAGTGCGCCGCGAATCCGGTCCGCTCCACCCCCAGCGAGACCGCGGGGAGGGAGGGGAGGGCGGGAAGCTCCACCCCGGTCGTCACTCCCGGCACGTGGACGAACGCCCACCCGAAGTCGTCCACCGCCCACTCGCCGTACACCACCAGCGGGAGCGCTCCCATCGGCGGACGCCAGCGGGCTTCCAGCGAGGCGACCTGGTTTTCCGTCTCGCCGTGGACGCCGCTGGCGAGCCCGACCAGCAGGGCGGGGGAGTCGGTCCAGCGGACGGGCGTGTTGCCGCGCCCGCCGATCGCCGCCGCGCGCGTCCCCGCGATCCAGAGCCGCGGGTGCGGCCGGGCCCACAGGCGGAGCGCCAGGAACCAGGGGTCGTCCACCGCGCCGGCCGCGTGCAGGCGCGACCCGAACGCCTCGAAGCGGAACGGCCCCAGGGCGCCCAGCGGCCCCGGGAGCCGCGTCGAGTCCCGCGCGATCCCCACCCCGTCGAAAGCGACCTCGCTCCCCAGCACCAGCGACCCGTCGGCGGCGGCGCCGAACCCCACGCGCCTCCGCCCCGCCCACCCGCGCCACCCTCCGCCCGCCGCGGCCAGGTACCCCGATTCCAGCCGGAGCGAGTCCCCCGCCACCCGGGGCGAGAGCGCGACCGCCAGGCGCGGGGTGAGGCGGGCTTCGACCGTCCCCGCCAGGTAGGGCGCCGACTCCCCGCCCCGTGCGGCCGGCGCGACGTGCAGCTCGTCGCGGTCGTAGCCGGTCAGCAGCGCGCCTCGGTCCCCAGCGAACCCGCCCTCCAGCCGCGCGGCCCCGGCGTGCAGCGACCCGGATTCCTCCGCCAGCCGCAGCCGGTAGCCCGCCACCAGCCGCTCCACCTCCGGCCGGTCCTGCGCCAGCGTGGCCGCGGCTTCCAGGCGCCGCGCCGCTTCCGCGCGGGTGACCGAGCCGGCCCCGGGATCGTAGCCGCCGCCGGCCAGGCCCAGCGCGTCCAGGCGGCCCAGCGCGGCCAGCGCCCAGTGGCTCGGGGGGAGGAGCGGGGAGGCGGGGTCCCGCCGCTGCGCCACCACCGGCGTCGCGAGGAGGGCGAGCAGCAGGAGGAGACCGCGGGCGGCGGCCCTCACGTCGGCACCGCCTCCGGGAGGCGCTGCGTGGTCAGCCTCCCGTCCGCGAGCGTATAGACGGCGTCAGCGGCGGCGGCGATCTCGGAGTGGTGGGTGACGGCGACGATGGTGAGCCGGCCGCGCAGCGTGCGCAGCGTCCGCCCGACCTCCGCCGCGGAAACCGGGTCCAGCTCCGCCGTGGCCTCGTCCAGCAGGAGGAGACGCGGCTGCCCGACCAGCGCACGAGCCAGCGCCAGGCGCCGCCGCTCGCCCCCGGACAGGCGCAGTCCCCGCTCCCCCACCAGCGTTTCCAGTCCGTCCGGGAGGGAGGCGATCAGCTCCCCCGCGCCCGCCTGGGCCAGCGCCCGCGCCGCGTCGCGCGCCCCCAGACCGGGCTCGCGGAGGATCACGTTGTCGAGCACCGTCTCGTGCAGGAGGATACTCTCCTGCGGGACGTAGCCGAGCCGCCGGCGCCAGGCGGCCGGGTCGACGGTCGCCAGCGGCACCCCGTCCACGCGCACCTCCCCGGAGTCCGGCTCCCGCAGCCCGGCCAGCAGATCCATCAGCGTGGTCTTCCCGGCTCCCGAGGGCCCCACGATGGCGACGAACGCTCCCGCGGGGACGGCGAGCGCCACCTCCTCCAGCACCGGGCGCCCCCGGTGACGGAAGCACACCCGGTCCAGCTCGATCCCTTCCACCAGCGCCGGGGCGGGGGCGCCTCCCCCGGACTCGCGGTCCCGCTCCGCCTCCTCGATCTGTGCCTCCAGCGAGGCGTACGCGCTCGACGCGGCGGCCATCGCCTGGTACTCGGACTGGACCACGTGGAAGCGCCCCACCATGCGCTGGAAGAGGACCGCCTGCACCAGCAGGGTCGGGAGGTCCACGCGCCCCCAGGCGAGCGCCGCGAACAGGACCCCCAGCACCAGCACGGCCAGGAGCGGCTCCTGCAGCGCGCGGAGCGCTTCCGTCGCCCGGACGTGCCTCCGCTCGGCCTCGCGCAGCGCCTCCGTCTCGGCGGCAAGCCCCTCCAGGTACGCGCCCTCCCGCCCCATCGCCCGGATCGGCTTGATGGCCTGGAGCACGTCCACCACCCGGGTGGTCAGCGCCAGCGAGTGGCGGGTCTGCAGCGTCCCGGCGTCGCGGCTGACCCGCACCCAGAGCCCGAGCGGGGCGCTCGCCGCGAGCCCCGCCGCCAGCGCCAGCACCCCCAGCCTCCCCGACACCAGCACCCCCGCCACGGCGTAGACCACGAGCTGGATGGCGGCGGCCAGCGCGGCGCAGGCGTCGCGGTAGGCGAACGCCGCCCAGAAGGCGTCGCGGCTCAGCCCGCCCGCCGCCCGCCCCAGCGGCTGTCCGGCGAAGTGGCTCCAGCGCGCGGACAGGAGGGCGCGCAGCAGGCGCAGGCGCAGCTCGGCGGCGACGGCGGCCACCGACGAGCCGACCTGCGCCATCGCCGCCCAGCGGAAGGCCGCCTTGGCGAAGAGCGCCAGCGCGACCAGGGCGAAGAGCGCCCCCAGCGAGGGGCGGACGCCGATCAGCCCGAGCGCTGCCGTCACCGCCCGGCCCACGCGCGTGGGGTGGCCGCCCGGGGCGACCGATTCCAGCACCGGGAGGAGGGTCAGGAAGCCGATTCCCTCGGCGGCGCCGGCCAGCGTCATCAGCACGGTCACCCCGGCCGTGCGGCGGGGGTGCGCGCGGAGCACGCGCCGGAGGGTGAAGTGGTCGGGAGCGGCCATACCCCGCCAATCCGCCCGCCGGGCGTTCCGTTCCCAGGAACCGGAGCCGCCCCTCCCCGGATTGGCTGGTCAGCCCGCCCTTCCACGCCTGTCCCCGGGGTTTCACATGGACCGGATCCTGATCCTCGCCGTCGCGCTGATCCTCGCCTGCACGGCCGCTTCCGCGCAGTCGCCGCCCCCCGAGCTGCGCCTCCGCCCCGGCGACGCCGTCCGGCTGGCGGTGCGCGACGAGCCGACGCTGAGCGGCGACTTCCCGGTGGTGGAGCCCGGCCGCGTCCTCCTCCCCGAGATCGGGCTGGTGACCGTCACGGGGCGCCCCTTCGGCGAGGTGGAGCGGGAGGTGCGCGCCGGCTACGGCCGGATCGTGGTGGACCGCGAGGTGGTGCTGGTCCCCCTGGTCCGCGTCGCGGTGCTCGGCGAGGTGCGCCAGCCCGGCCTCTTCCCGGTGGACCCGACGCAGACGGTGGCCGACGTGCTGGCGCTGGCGGGGGGAGTCTCCCCCACGGGGAACGCGCGCAACATCGCCCTGGTGCGCGACGGGCGGACGACTCGCCTCCACCTTTCCCCCAGTACCCCGGCGCTGGACGGGCGGCTCCTTTCCGGCGACCAGATCGTGGTGGGGCAGCGAGGCTGGATGCGCGAGAACCTGACCGTGGTGGTCGGCGCCGGCGCCTCGGTGCTGGCCGCGGCGCTCACCAGCCTGATCGTCCGATGAGCCGGCGGCAGAGCGTTTCCCTCTTCCCGGCGGCCCCGCCCTCGCCAGGGATCGTGGCGGGGTGGTTGGCCATGGCGCGCCGCCGCTGGCCGGTGGGCGCGGGGATCTGCGTGACGGTCGTCGCGCTGGCCGCCGCGCTGATGCTGCTGACCCGGCCCGTGTGGCGCGCGGAGGCGGCACTGCGGCTCGGTGCACCGCCCCCGGTCGGAGGCGTTTCGCTGGCCGGGGGCGGCTCTCCCGCGGGGCTCTTCTCCCTCTTCCAGCAGATGACCGGCGACCCCTTCGCCAACGAGCTGGAGCTGCTCTCCAGCCGCACGGTGGTGGAAGGGGTGGTGGACGACAACGCGCTCGCCGTGGCCGTCGTCGCGCCGCGGGGGGCCTACCGCGACTCGCTCTTCGCGCGGCTGGGTGCCGGCCGGAACACCGCGAAGGCGACCTTCGTGGCGACCTGGCTCCCCGACGGACGGGTGCGGGTGCTCCGTACCGCGCCCTCCGACTCGCTGGTCGGCGAGGTCCTGCCGGGGCGCGCCGCGAGCTTCGGCGGGATGGTCGTCGCCTTCCTCCCCCGGCGCGAGTCGATGCCGCGCGCGGTGCAATTGCGTACCGTGGCCTTCGGCGAGGCGGTGCGCCGCACCGGGACGCGGCTCAAGGCCGAGCGCAAGCGGCGCGAGGCCAACCTGGTGCGGATCTCCTACGACGACCCCGACCCGGAGCTGGCGCTGGGGGTGGTGCGCTCCGCCGCGCGGCGCTACGCGTCCCTGCGCACCGAGCTGCAGCGGCGCGAGAGCGGCCAGACCACCGATTCGCTCCGGGTGGTGGCCGACCGGACGCGCGACGAGCTGCGGCGCGAGGAGGAGGGGATGGAGCGCTTCCAGCGCGACGCGCGGCTGGTGGCGCCCCAGGCCCAGGGGGAGGCGTTCGTGGAGCGGGAAACGCAGGTGGTGACCGCGCTGGAAAAGGCTCGCACCGAGCGGGTTCGCGTGGACGACGTCATCCGGCGGCTCGACGCGACCCGCGACCCCGGGGCGGCGTGGGCCGGGCTGATCGCGCACCCCACCTTCCTGGAGAACAAGACCCTCGGCGACCTGCTGGGGAGCCTGGTGAAGCTGGAGGAGGAGCGGCTGGAGCTTGCCGGGAGGCGCACCGCCGAGGACCGGCAGGTGCAGGCGCTCGACCGGCAGATCGCCTACCTGGACGCTTCGCTCCGCTCCCTGGTGCACCAGTACCGGGACGGGGTCGCCGACGAGGTGAGACTGCTGGAGCGGCAGCAGGGGGAGCTGGACGCGGTGCTCGCCCGCGCCCCCGGCGACCAGATCGAGCTGGGGCGCCGCCAGCGCACGCTGCGCCAGCTCTCGGAGGTGTACCTGTTCACCGACCAGCGGCTCCGCCAGGAGTCGCTGCGCGACGCGGTCTCCTTCGCCACCGTGCAGGTGGTGGACCCGCCCGAGGTGCTGTTCAGGCCCGTCTGGCCCCGGAAGACGCTGGGACTCGGCGTCGGGGTACTCCTGGCGCTGGCCTTCGGAGCGCTGGGGATGGCGCTGGTGGAGCGCGCCGACCGCTCCGTGCGGAGCGCCCGCGAGATCCGCGACCTGGCGGGCGCCCCTGTGCTCGCCGCCCTCCTCGCCGAAGGGGGCCGGGTGCGCGTCTCGCCGCGGGAGCGCCGGGCGCTCTTCCAGCGGCGCGGGGGGCGGAGGGCGGCCGCGGGCCTGGTTTTCGTCCCCGTCGACGACTCCGCCGCCGCCGAAGCGGTGGCGAGGGCGCTGGACACCGCCCCGGTCCCCGAGATGGCGCTGCTCGGTGCCCCAGACGAGGGGGAGCCTGCCGCTCCGTCTGCCGTGGCGGTGGGTCCCGCGCTGGACTGCTATGCCGCCGCCGCCGAGCTGGCCGACGCGGCGGAGTCCGGCGCCGACGTGCTGCTGGTAGTGCGGCAGGGAGTCACCCGCCGCGAGGAGCTTGCCCGCGCCGCCGCGCTCCTCCGCGAGGCGGGTGCCGCGGCGGCCGGGGTGGTGGTGCTGGCCGACGACCCGCGCGCCGCGGAGTCCGCATGGCGGTGAACCTCGCGCAGCCGTCGGCGCTCCCGCTCCCGACCACCCCGCCCGAGCAGCCGTACCGGCGCGCCCTGGACGTGGCAGGCGCGTCGCTCCTCCTCCTCCTCGCCCTCCCGCTCCTCCTGCTGGGCGCCCTCCTGGTGCTGGTGGGGTCCGGCCGCCCGGTCTTCTTCGGGCACCGGCGCGTGGGGCGGGGCGGGCGCCCGTTCCGCTGCTGGAAGCTGCGCACCATGACCCACGGCGCCGAGCTGTGGCTCGCGCTCGACCCGCAGCTCCGGGAGCGGCACCTGAGCAACGGCTTCAAGCTCCGCCTGCACGAGGACCCGCGCGTCACCCGGGTGGGAAGGCTGCTGCGGCGCACCCACGTGGACGAGCTCCCCCAGCTCTTCAACGTGCTCGGCGGGAGCATGTCGCTGGTCGGCCCGCGCCCGGTGGTGGAGGACGAGCTGGCGCACTACGGCGACGCGGCGGAGGAGCTGCTCGCCACCCGCCCCGGGATCTTCGGCGCGTGGACCAGCCGTGGGCGGGAGCGCCCGTCGTACCCGGAGCGGGCGCGGCTGGAGCTGGCGTACGTGCGCACCCGATCCACCACCAGCGACCTGCGGATCCTCCTCCGGTCGGTCCCGGTCGTGCTCCGCGGCCAGGAGGACTGAGCCGTGAGCGCCCCCGCCCTGGCGAGCCCCTGGACCGCGCGCCGCAGGCTCCTCGCCGCCAACACCGCGTCGCTGGTGCTGGCGTACGCGGTCCCGCGCGCCGTCACCCTGCTCTCGGCGGTGGTGGCGGCGCGCGTGCTGGGCGCCGCGGTGTTCGGGTGGTACGCCACCGCGGGGGCCGTAGCGGTGGTCGCCAGCATCGTCGCCACGGTGGGGATGCAGCCGCTGCTGGTGCGCGAGGTGGCGCGGGACCCGTCGCGCGCGCCGGGGCTGGTCGCGGCGGCGCACCTGGTCAAGGCGGGGACGGTGGCGGCGATGCTCCTGGCGCTGGCGGCGACGCCGCTCCTCGGCTTCCCCCCGCCCGTACTGGCCGCCGCGGCGCTGCTGGGGGCGGGGTACGGGATCGGCGCCTTCGTGGAGAACCTGGCGGCGTACTTCCAGGGCGTGGAGCGGATGCACGTCTGGACGCAGGCCAGCACCCTGCTGGGGGTCGTCTCCGGTGGGGCGGGGATCGCGCTGGTGGCCGCCACGCGCGACCTGCTCTGGCTGTGCGCGGCGCCGGTGCTGGGACAGGCGGCGGCGCTGGCCTGGCTCCTCCGCGCCGCCCCGGCGGAGGTGCGGCGTCCGGCGCTCCCCTCGCGGGCCGAAGTGGCGAAGCTGCTCCGGCAACTCGCCCCCTTCGCCCTGGCCTTCGTCGCGACGACGCTCTATTACCGCGCGGACGTCCTCCTCCTCGCCCGCTGGAGGCCGGCGCAGGAGGTGGGGCTCTACGGCGCCGCGTACCGCTTCCTGGACGTCACCCAGGCGCTTGCTCTGGCGGGGGCCGGCGCGCTCCTCCCCCAGCTTTCCCGCGGCGGCGCGGCACGGCGCGTGGCCGCCCGGCGCCTCCCGGGGCTGATCGCCGCCGCAGCCCTCCCCCTCGCCGCGACGCTGTTCGCCCTGCGCGAGCCTATCGTCCACGCGCTCTACGGCCCCGCCTACGCCGGTGCCGTCCCGCTGCTCGCCGTCCTCGCCCCGGCGGTGGTCCCCCTGGCCGTCAACATGTTCGCCCTGGGCGCACTCGCCGCGGCCGACGCGATGCGGGGGACCGCCGCGCTGTACCTGGGCGCCACCGCCCTGAACGTGGGGCTGAACGTGGTGTGCATCCCTCGCTTCGGCGCGGCCGGCGCGGCGGCGGTGTCCCTGGCCTCGGAAAGCGCGCTGGCGGTGGGGCTGGTGCTCCTGCTGCGCGCCCGGAGCGCCCCATGAGGGTCCTGTACCTGTCCAAGGCGCTGGTGGTGGCCGAGTACCGCACCAAGCTCGCCGCGCTGGCCCGCGGCGCCGAGGTGGTGGCGGTGGTGCCGGAGCGCTGGGGCGCCCGTCCGGCGGAGGCCGCCGACGCGACCGGCGGGACGGTGGAGTTCCGGCGCTCCCTGCTGCACGGCCACAACCACTTCCACCTGTACCCCGGGCTGGCGGAGGTGCTGGACCGGGTACGCCCCGACCTGGTGCACATCGACGAGGAGCCGTACAGCGCGGTGACGCTCCAGGCGTCCCGCCTCTGCCGTCGGCGCGGGATCCCCTCGCTCTTCTTCGCCTGGCAGAACCTGCACAAGCGCCTCCCACCCCCCTTCGGGACGCTGCGCCGGAGCGTGTTCGGCTCGGTGGCGGGGGGGATCGCGGGGACTCCCGCCGCCGCCCGGGTGGTGCAGGACGGCGGCTTCCGCGGCCCGCTGGCGGTGGTCCCGCAGTTCGGGGTGGACGCGGAGCGCTTCCGCCCCGAACCGGAGGCGCGCCGCCACGGGCGAGAGCGCCTGGGCGTGGCCGACGACGAGATCCTGGTCGGCTTCGGCGGGCGGCTGGTCCCGGAAAAGGGTGTGCGGCTCCTGGTGCGGGCGGTCGCCGCGACCCCCGGTGTCCGGCTGGTGGTCGCAGGGGACGGGCCGGAGCGCGAGTGGCTGGCCCTGCTGGCACGGGAGCTGGGGGTGGAGGAGCGGGTCCGGTTCCAGGGGCAGGTCCCTTCCACGGCAATGCCGTCCTGGCTCGCCGCGCTCGACCTGCTCGCCCTCCCCTCGCTCACCCGGAAGAACTGGGCGGAGCAGTTCGGGCGGATCCTGGTGGAGGCGATGGCGTGCGGCGTTCCCGTCGTCGCTTCCCGCTCCGGCGAGATCCCCCACGTGGTCTGCGACGCCGGGGTCCTCCTCCCCGAGGGCGACGTGCACGCGCTCCGCTCCGCGCTGGAGCGCCTGTCACGCGACGCGGACCTCCGCCGCCGGCTGGCGTGCGCCGGGCGGGCGCGGGTGGCGGAGCGCTTCACCCAGGAGCGGATCGCCGCGGACACGCTGGACTTCTACGGCGAGATCCTCGCGGGGAGGGCGTCGTGAGGGGGAGCGCCGTCCCGCTCCGCACGGACGCGGACGCCGTGCTGGCGCTCTGCGCCACCGCGGCGCTCGCCGTGGGGACGACGCTCGCGCTGGCGGGCGCGGCGGGAGACGGGGCCACGCTCGCGCTGGTGGGTGGCGGGCTCGCGGGGGCGGCGCTGGTCGCCCTGCTGGCGGCGGGATTCCTCCGCGCCACCCTGGTGGTGGCGCTGGCCGCGCCGCTCCCCGCGCTGTACGCCTCGGGCGACACGCGGGTCGCCGCAGTGGCGCCGGTCGCGGCGGGGGCCGTGCTCGCCTGGGCGCTCCGCCGCGGGATGGACCGCGCCCCGCTCCGCGCCGGGCTCCTCCCCCGGCGCGCGCTCCTGGCGCTGCTGGGCGCCTTCCTCCTGGCGACGCTCTTCGCCGACGACGTGCTCCTGTCCGCCCGCGAGACGCTCAACTTCCTGGTGCTGGCCGGGCTCCTCGTCGTCTGCACCGACGAGCTGGCCGAGCACCCGGGGCTCGGCCGCGCGCTGGTGGACCTGCTTGTCGCCGCAGGGGGCGTGTGCGGGGCGCTCGCCGTCCTGCAGATGGTGGGGACGATCCCCAGCGACTTCCCGCGCTGGGGGACCCCCTTCCACCGCGCCGACCTGGGGTTCGGGCAGCCCAATGGGCTGGGGCTCTTCCTGGCGACGGTCCTCCCCCTGGGCGTGTACCGCCTGTCCGCGTCGCGGGGCCTCACCCGCCTGGCGGATGCCGCGGCGGTGGGCGCGATCGGGCTGGGCGTGGTCGCCACCTTCTCGCGGGCGAGCTGGGTGGCGGTGGTCGCCGCCGTGGCGGCGCTGGCGCTGGTGGGGCGGGGGCGGCTGGCGCTGCGGATCGGGGGGGCGCTGGCGGTGGGGGCGCTGCTGGTGGAGGTGGGCTCCGGCGGGATGCTGAGCGACACCTTTACCCGCACCCTGGGCGACTGGGTGGTGGAGCAGCGCGCGGCACTCTTCCTCGCCGCCGTGCAGATGTTCCTGGCGCACCCGGTCCTGGGCGTCGGCCCCGGCGGCTTCGCCGACCAGGTGGAGGGGTACGCCGCGCAGGTCACCCGGCTCTGGGACTACCAGGACACCCCGCACAACGCCTTCGTGCAGATGGCGGCAGAAACCGGGATCGTCGGCCTGATCGCCTTCGCCGCCTTCCTGGGGGTGTGCTTCGTGGTCCTGCTCCGCCAGGCCCGGCGCCCCGGACCGACACGCGAGCGCGGGCTGCGCCTGGCGCTCTTCTGCTCCTTCGTCACGCTGGGGGTCGCATCGTTCGGAATCTGGCCCTTCGCCCACGGCACGGGCGAGGTGGTGATGCTGCTGCTGGCGCTGGGCTTCTCACGGATCCGGGTGGAGGACGCATGAGACTGGGCGTGAACGGGCGCTTCTACGCGGCCCGGGTGACCGGGGTGCAGCGGTTCGCGCTGGAGGTGGCGGACCGGCTCCTGGCCGACGCCACCCTCTTCCTCCCGGGCGGCGTGGAGCCGCCGGCCGGTCTCCCCGCCACCACGCGGGTGGTGCGCGGCCGGCTGACGGGGCACGCCTGGGAGCAGGTGGAGCTTCCGGGGCAGGTGCGCGCCGCCGGGGTCGACACCGTGCTCCACATGGCCGGGACCGCACCGCTGACCTCGGCGGGCGACGTCCTGGTCGTCCACGACGTCCTCCCCCTCACCCACCCGCGCTGGTTCTCGCGCGGCTTCCGCACCTGGCGCCGCGCCGTGCTCCGCTGCGCCGCGCCGCGGGCATCGCGCGTGGTCACCGTGTCGGAGTGGTCGCGGCGGGAAATCACCCGCACGCTGGGGGTGGCGCCGGGGCGGGTGGTGGTCGCGCCGCAGGGGATCGAGCCCTTCCACCGCCCCGCCACATCGGAAGAGGTGGAGCGGGTGAGGGAGGCGCGCGGCCTTCACGGCCCCTTCCTGCTGACGGTGGGTGCGGGGGACCCGCGCAAGAACCTCCCCTTCCTGGGGCGGGTGCTGCGCCGCTGGCGGGAGCGCGCGGGCGACCCGCCCCCGCTGGTGGTGGTCGGCGAGCCGGCGCCGCACCTGTTCACCGCGGCCGAGGGGTGGCCCGCCGACGTGGACGTGCGGGTGCTGGGGCGGGTGGACGACGCCGAGCTGCACGCCCTGTACACCGCCGCCGGGGTGCTCTGCTTCCCCTCCCGGGCCGAGGGGTTCGGCCGGCCGCCGCTGGAGGCGATGGCGTGCGGCACCCCCGCCGTGGTGGCCGACTACGGCGCCGCCGCCGAGGTGCTGGGCGACGGGGGGCGCATCGTCCCGCTGGACCCCGACGCCTGGGTGGACGCGCTCCTCCCTCTGGTCGCCCACGGGCGGCGCGCGACGGAGGGCGCGGCGCTCACCGCCCGCTACCGGTGGGACACCGCCGCGGAAACGATCCGCGAGGCTTGCGAGGCCGCCGGGATCGAGCGCCGGAGCGGAGGCCGATGATGCGCGTCGCCATAGTCCACGACTGGCTGACCGGGATGCGCGGCGGCGAGCGGGTGCTGGAGGCCATGCTCGACCTGTTCCCCGGCGCGGAGATCTTCACGCTCTTCCACGTCCCCGGCTCAGTCTCGGAAAAGATCGAGGAGCGGCCGATCCACACCTCTGCGCTGGCGAAGGCCCCCTTCGCCCGCCGGGGCTTCCGCGGCTACCTCCCGGTCTTCCCACTGGCGGTGGAGTCGCTCCGCATCCGCGGCTTCGACCTGGTGCTGTCCAGCAGCCACTGCGTCGCCAAGGCGGTCCGCACCGGGGGGGCGCCGCACCTCTGCTACTGCCACACCCCCATGCGCTACGTGTGGGACCAGTTCGACTCCTACTTCGACGGCGGCTACCGGCGCCTCTTCCGCGGGCTCGCCGCCCCGGTCGCGGGGACGCTCCGCCGCTGGGACGCCGCCACCACCGCGCGGGTGGACGCCTTCGTCGCCAACTCCTCGCACGTGCGCGATCGGATCCGCCGGAGCTACGGGCGCGACGCCGCCGTGGTCCACCCCCCGGTGGACACCGCCCGCTTCCGCGCCCCCCGCGCCCCTGAGGACTTCTACCTGGTGGTGAGCGCGCTGGTCCCGTACAAGCGCGTGGCGCTGGCGGTGCGGGCCTGCACCCTGCTGGGACGCCGCCTGGTGGTGGCCGGGGACGGGCCGGAGGCCGCGAGCCTGCGCCGGATCGCCGGCCCGGAAGTCACCTTCCTGGGGCGCGTCTCCGACGAGGAGGTGGCCGACCTGTACCGCCGCTGCCGCGCCTTCCTTTTCCCGGGGGTGGAGGACTTCGGGATCACCGCCGTGGAGGCGCAGGCCGCCGGCGCCCCCGTCGTCGCCCTGGCGGAGGGCGGGCTGCTGGACAGCGTGTGCGGGCCGCGGGTGAACCGGGCGGGGGAGGTGGAGGAGTGGTGCGGCGACGAGAGGTCCGAGGACACGGGCGTGTTCTTTTCCGAGCCGACCGCGGAAGCGCTCGCCGCCGCCCTGGTGCACCTGGACGGGATGTCGCCGAGCGAGGAGGCGCTGCGCCGCAACGCCGAGCGCTTCGCCGCGCCGGTGTTCCGCGAGGGGCTCCTGCGCGAGATCGTCCGCATGCTCGCCCGGCAGGCCTCCGCTGCCGAGCCGGTCCTCGCCCTGGCGGGGAGCTGACCGGCCGTGCGCGTGCTCCAGGTGGGGTGCGCGCTCGACCCGCGTCGGCGGGGCGGGGAAGAGCTGCTGGAAGCGTGGCCCACCCTCCCCGCGGTGGCGCGGGCGGTGAGCCGCGCGGGGGCCGAGGTGGTGGTTCTCCAGGCGGCGCACGCGGACGCTGTGGTGGAGCGCGACGGGGTGACCTTCCGCTTCGTCGCCGAGCCCCGGATCGCCCGTGTCCCCGGCACCCGTGGCCCGGCCGGCGTCCTCCCCCTCCGCCTGGCCCGCGCCGCCGCGGTGCTGAAGCCGGAGGTGATCCACCTGGGCGGGCTGGCCTTCCCCCTGCACGCCCGCGCCCTGGCCACGTCGGGCGTCCCCGTGCTGGCGCGGGACCACGCCAGCGCGCCGCCCGCCCGGAACGCCGCCGTGCACCGCTGGGGTCACGCCCGGGTGGCCGCGG
>JAFAYN010000495.1 GCA_019240375.1 Gemmatimonadota bacterium | reverse complement strand
TGGAACTGGCGGGGGCTGGACGTGATCAACGCCCACGAGCGCGACCCGCAGGTGTACATGGAGGGGATCCGCGCCGCCGTGGACGCGGTGGCGAGCGGCCGCCTGGACCCGTCGCCGCTGTACACGCACACCTACCCGCTGGACCAGCTCGGCCGGGCGCTCGACGACACGCGCGACCGGCCCGACGGCTTCCTGAAGGCTCTCGTGACTCCATGACGCAGACGCTGCTGGAACCGGACGCCGGGGCGCAGCGGACCGCACCGCCGCGCCTGGGCTTCCTGGGCGTGGGGTGGATCGGCCGGCACCGCATGGAGGCCATCGCGAAGAGCGGGGTGGCCGAGGTGGCGATGATCGCCGACCCGTCGCCGGAGATGGCGGCAGAGGCGGGGAAGACGGCGCCGGGGGCGGAGCTGGTCTCCTCCTTCGAGGACCTGCTGGACGCGGAATTGGACGGGATCGTGATCGCCACCCCCAGCGCCATGCACGCCGAGCAGTCGATCCGCGCGCTGGAGCGCGGGGCGGCGGTGTTCTGCCAGAAGCCGCTGGGGCGCACCGCCGACGAGGTGCGCCGGGTGGTGGACGCGGCCCGCGCCGCGGACCGGCTCCTGGCCGTGGACCTGTCGTACCGCTTCACCGAGGGGATGCGCCGCATCCGCGAGATCGTCCAGGCGGGCGAGCTGGGGCGGGTGTACGCGGTGGACCTGATCTTCCACAACGCCTACGGGCCGGACAAGCCCTGGTTCTACGACCCGGCGCTCTCGGGCGGCGGGTGCGTGATGGACCTGGGGGTGCACCTGGTGGACCTGGCGCTCTGGACGCTGGGTTTCCCGGGCGTCGCCGGGGTGACGGGGCGCCTGTTCGCGGGTGGGGAGCCGCTGGGGGAGCGACCGGACCGGGTGGAGGACTACGCCGTCGCCACGGTGGACCTGGATACGGGGACCACGGTGCAGCTCGCCTGCTCGTGGCGGCTGCAGGCCGGCGTGGACGCGATGATCTCCGCCTCCTTCTACGGGACCGGCGGCGGGGCGGCGCTCCGCAACGTGAACGGCTCGTTCTACGACTTCGCCGCCGAGCGCTTCCGCGGCACCCAGCGCGAGACGCTGGCCGGGCCGCCGGACGAGTGGGGCGGGCGCGCCGCGGTGGACTGGGCCACGCGCCTGGCCGCCGGGGAGCGCTTCGATCCCGAGACGGAGCGGCTGGTGCAGGTGTCCGGGGTGCTCGACGGGATCTACGGGAGATAGATGAGGATCTTCCTATCCACCGACACCGTCGGCGGGGTGTGGGACCACACCGTCACCCTCGCCCGCGAGCTGCACGACGCGGGGCACCAGGTGCTGGTGGCGACGCTGGGCGAGCCGCGCGACGAGCGACTGGCCCATCTCCCCGCCGGGGTGGAGGTCACCTGGCGCGCGTACCGGCTGGAGTGGATGCCCGACGCAGGCGACGACGTGGCCGCAGCCGGGGAGTGGCTGCGCAACACCGCCGACCTGTGGCAGGCGGACGTCGTCCACCTCAACCAGATGGCGTACGCCGTCCAGGAGTTCGCGGCGCCGGTGCTGGTGGCGGTGCACAGCGACGTCCTTTCCTGGTTCAGCGAGACGCTGGGCGAGGAGTCGCCACGGGGAATGGAGCGCTACACCGCCTGGGTGCGGGAGGGGATCGCCGCCGCCGGGATGGTGGTGACGCCCACCGCTTACCAGTCGGAATTGATCCTGCGGCACTTCGGGCGCGGCGCCGACCGGGTGATCCACAACGGCGTCGCCGCGCCGGCGGGCGAGGTCCCGGAGCGCGCCGGTGCCATCGTGGTGTCCGCGGTGCGGGCCTGGGACCCCGCCAAGGGCGCGCGGGTGGTGGACGAGGCCTCCGGGATCCTGGGCGGCCTGATGGGCGCCGCCGCGCCGCCGGTGCACCTGCTGGGCGAGACCGTATCGCCGCAGGGAGACCGCTTCGAGGCACGGCACCTGACGGCGCACGGGCGGGTGGAGCGGGCCGAGGTGGACGGGTGGCTGGGGCGCGCCTCCATCTACGTCGGCGCCTCGCTGTACGAGCCGTTCGGGCTGGCCCCGCTAGAGGCGGCGCTGCACGGGTGCGCCCTGGTGCTGAGCGACATCGGCTCCTTCCGCGAGCTGTGGAAGGGGTGCGCCGCCTTCTTCCGTCCGGGCGACGCCGAGGCGCTGGCGAACGCCATCGTCCAGCTCCGCCACGACCCCGCGTACTGCGCGAAGCTGGCCGCCTCCGCCCGTACCCGCGCGTTGCGCCGCTACACGGCGCAGCGCATGGCCGCCGAGTACGTGGCCGCCTACCAGGAGCTGATCGCCGCGGCCCGCTCCCGTCCCCAGCCGAAGGTGGTGTCGGTCGCATGAGGTTCGTCTTCTTCATCCACAGCGCGGTCTCGGACTGGAACCACGGCAACGCCCACTTCATCCGCGGGCTGATGAGCTCGCTGACGCGGATGGGGCACGAGGTGGTGAGCTGGGAGCCGCGGCGCGCCTGGTCGCTGGAAAACCTCCTGGCCGACCACGGGATCGGGCCGGTGGTGGACTTCGCGCGGGGGTACCCGGAGATCGTGGTCCGCACCTACGACGCGGACGGTCCCGGGCTGGCGGAGGAGCTGCGCGAGGCCACGGCCGGCGCGGACGTGGTGATCGTCCACGAGTGGAACACCCCGCGGGTGGTGAACACCCTGGCGGAGGTGACGCGGGGGGGCGGCGCGCTGCGCATCTTCCACGACACGCACCACCGCCCCTGGAGCCAGCCCGAGGCCATCGCGCAGTTCGACCTGGCGGCGTACGACGGGGTGCTGGCCTTCGGCGACGTGCTGCGCGACATCTACCGCGAGCGCTTCGGGGTGGAGCGGGCCTGGACCTTCCACGAGGCGGCGGACGCGGTGCGCTTCCGCCCGCTCGACCGCCCCAGGACGCAGGACGTGGTGTGGATCGGCAACTGGGGCGACGAGGAGCGCACCCAGGAATTGCGCGCCTTCTGGCTGGACTCGGCGCGCCGCTTTCCCGAGCTGCGCTGGGTCGCCCACGGCGTCCGCTACCCGGAGTACGCGCTGGAGGAATTGCGCGACGCGGGGGTGGAGTTCCGCGGGTGGGCGCCATCGCTGACCGTGCCCGAGGTGTTCGCGGCCTCGCGCGCGACGCTGCACGTCCCCCGGCGCGCCTACGTGCAGGCGCTGGCCGGGATCCCCACCATCCGGGTGTTCGAGGCGCTGGCGTGCGGGATCCCGCTTGTGTCCGCGCCCTGGCTGGACGCCGAGGGGCTGTTCCGCCCCGGCGACTACGTGGTGGCCGAGACGCCCGCCGAAATGGCGTCCGAGCTGCACCGCTTCTGCACCGACGAGGACGCGCGGCGCGAGCAGGCGGCCCGCGGCCTGGAAACCATCCTCGCCCGACACACCTGCGACCACCGCGCCGCGCAGCTCCTGGGAGTAGTGGAGGAGCTGGGGGCGGCGGGGAGCGCCGGATCCATCGCCCATTCGGAGGCTGCATGCACCTGACGTTCTTCGGCTCGTCGCTGGTTTCCTCGTACTGGAACGGCGCCGCGACCTACTATCG
>JAFAYN010000355.1 GCA_019240375.1 Gemmatimonadota bacterium | reverse complement strand
CGCGGGGTACGAGGCTCCGAGGACTCCGACGGAAGAGGTGCTGGCGGGGATCTGGGCGGAGGTGCTGGGGCTGGACCGGGTCGGCGTGCACGACGGCTTCTTCGAGCTGGGAGGGCATTCGCTGGCGGGGATGCAGGTGGTCTCTCGGGCGCGGCAGGCGTTCGCGACGGAGGTACCGCTGCGCGCGCTCTTCGAGGCGCCGACGGTGGCCGAGCTGGCGGAGCGCGTCGAGGCGCTCCGCGGCGCGGGGGTGGACGCGGCGCCGCCGATCCGGCGGGTGGAGCGGACGGGGCCGATGCCGGTGTCGTTCGCGCAGCAGCGGCTCTGGCTGGTCGACCGGATCGAGCCGGGGAGCGCCGCTTACAACCTGGCCGGCGCCCTGCGCCTGCGCGGGACGCTGGACGTAGCGGCGCTGGAGCGCAGCCTGGAGGCGCTGGTGGCCCGGCACGAAACGCTGCGCACGGTCTTCGCCGAGCAGGACGGTGCTCCCGTGCAGGTCATCCACCCGCCCGCACCCGTCCCGCTACCGGTCCTCGACCTGCGCGACGCGCCGGACGCGATGGCCGAAGCGGAGAGGCTGGCCGCCGAGGAGGCGCTGCGCCCTTTCGACCTGGCGCGTGGGCCGCTGCTGCGCTGCACCCTGCTGCGCCTCGCGGACGAGGACCACGTGCTCTGCTTCACGATGCACCACGTGGTCAGCGACGGCTGGAGCCGCCGGGTGCTGACGCGCGAGGTCTCCGCGCTCTATGCCGCCTTCAGACGGGGCGAGGAGCCGTACCTCCCGGAGCTGCCGGTGCAGTACGCCGACTTCGCGGCGTGGCAGCGCGCCTGGCTGAGCGGCGAGACCCTGGAGGCGCGGATCGGCTACTGGAGGGCGAAGCTGGCGGACTCTCCCCCGCTGCTGGAACTCCCGGTCGACCGGCCGCGCACGCTGGTGCAGGGAGAGCGCGCGGAAAGGCACGCGTTCACCCTTGCCCCGGCGCTCTCGCAGGGGTTACACGCGCTCTCCCGCCGGGAGAGGACGACCCCGTTCATGACGCTGCTGGCCGCCTGGCAGGCCCTGCTGGGGCGCTGGGCGGGGCAGGACGACGTGGTCGTCGGCACCCCCATCGCAGGGCGCACCCTGCACGAGACGGAGGGAGTGATCGGCTTCTTCGTGAACATGCTGGCCCTGCGCGCCGACCTGTCGGGAGATCCCACCTGGACCGAGCTGCTGGGGCGGGTGCGGGAGACGGCGCTGGGCGCCTACACCCACCAGGAGCTCCCCTTCGAGCGCCTGGTCGAGGAGCTGGCCGTCGAGCGCGGCCTCACCTACACCCCCCTCTTCCAGGTCACCTTCGACCTGGAGTCCGCCGGAGCCGGCGAGGCACTCTCCCTCGGCACCCTCGCCGTGGAGCCCTTCGAGACCGGCGCCGCGGTCGCCAAGTTCGACCTGGAGCTGAGCTTCTCCGAGGGCGATGCGCTGCGCGGCGCGCTCCTGTACCGGGAGGCGCTGTTCGAGGCGGGGACGATCGCACGGATGGCCGGGCACCTGGAGGCGGTGCTGGAGGCGCTGGCGACCGACCCGGGGCGGCGCCTCTCCGAGCTGTCGCTCCTGCGCGGCGCCGAGCGCACGCAGGTGCTGGAGAGCTGGAACGCCACCGCGCAGGACTTCCCACGCGACCTGTGCCTGCACGATCTCTTCGCCGGCCGGGTCCGCCGCTCCCCCGACGCCCCTGCCCTCCTCTTCGAGGGCCGGGCGCTCTCCTACGCCGAGCTGAACGCGCAGGCCAATCGCCTCGCCCACCTCCTGCGTCGCCGCGGCGTCGGCCCCGAGACCCGCGTCGCCATCAGCGTGCACAAGGGGCCCGAGATGGCCCTGGCCCTCCTCGGCGTGCTCAAGGCCGGCGGCGCCTACGTCCCCGTCGATCCCGCTTACCCGGCCGAGCGCTTCTCTTACGTGCTCGCCGACTCCGGCGCCGCCCTGCTCCTGACGCAGAGCCCCCTGTCCGAGCGCTTCGCCGACCGCGGCGTGCCCCTGCTCGCCCTCGACACCCTCCAGGACGAACTCGCTGCCGAGTCGAGCGAGGCGCCCCGGAGCGGCGTCGCGCCGGAGAACCTGGCCTACGTCATCTACACTTCGGGCTCCACGGGGCAGCCCAAGGGCGTCGCCGTCCCCCACCGCGCCGTCGTCAACCTGGCCCTCGACATGGCCGCGCGCCTGCAGCTGCGCCCCACCGACCGGCTGCTCAACTTCGCCTCCCTCAGCTTCGACGTCTCCGTCGAGGAGATCTTCACCGCCTGGAGCAGCGGGGCGGCCCTGGTGCTCTCCTCCGCCGAGCTGTTCGCCCCCGGGGTGCTGCGCGAGCTGGTCGAGCACGAGGGGATCACCAGCTTCGAGCTCCCCTCCGCCTACTGGGCCGAGTGGGTGCGCGAGCTGCGCGCGAGTGGACGGGGCGTGCCAGGGAGCGTGCGCTTCGTGCGCGTGGGCG
>JAFAYN010000282.1 GCA_019240375.1 Gemmatimonadota bacterium | reverse complement strand
TTCCTCCAGCCCCTGAACGCGCTGGCCGAGCGCCGGGTGCGCGAGGGGGCCGAGCTGCTCTGCGACGACCGCGCCGTGGCCGCCACCGGCGACCCGCTGGCCCTGGCGCGCTCGCTGGCCCGGGTGGCCGGATGGGTGGCCGGCCCGCCGGGACCCGCCGCCGCCCCCGCCATGCTGGAGCGCGGCTCCCCCTTCGTGCGGCGCATCGAGCGCCTGGTGCAGGCCGGGACCGCCCCGTCCTCCCTCCGCGTCGGCCGCCGCATTCCGGCCCTGAGCGCCCTCCTCGCGGCCGCCGTCGTCCTGGCCGGCCCCCACTTCGCCCCCCCGCGCGTCCGGCAGGTGCAGGTGGAGCGGACGGTGCCGCCTCCGCCGCCCGACACGGCCAGGGTCCCGGAGGGGCTCGTCCCGATCGACCCGCCCGACCGCCACGCGCTCACCTCGTCCATGAGCTGATCTTCAACGGTTTGAGGATCTGGGCGTCTCCCCCCTGGCGGGGGGCCGGGCTTCGCGCGGAGTAAGGCGGCACACAACGCCGCCTAACTCCGCCGAGCCCCCGGGAAACAGCCCCGGGGTCTCGGCCCTGCCGGGCGCGCATCCCTTCTATGAGCACGCGCAGGTGTCAAGGGCCTGGAGTTGGGCAAACCCCCTCCTAGGGGCAGTTCTACGGCCGTCCGCCCCATGCAGCTCCTGCACTTCCATGGCACCGCCGTAGCGCGGGCCGCTTCCCGTTGGCAGCCCGGGGACTCTGTCCCCGCGGTCCACCTTCTATCCGTGCCGGCTCCAGGCCGGACACCAAGTTCTCTATTCGCCGCGAGGCGAGTCGGGGAAGCACGGGGCGAGGGACCCCATCTCACGCTCGGACAGCCTAGCCGCCCCGGGATTGCTCCGGGCCCTCGCACCCGCTCCTGCGGTGCCTGTCTGCACTTGCCTGCGGTGCCCGGCTACGCCGTCACCTGCGCGCTCTTCTTCAGGACGGCTCCCGCAGGCGGTGTCCCCGTCTCCAGGTACTTCCACAGCTCGATGAGGAGCTTTCGCGCCAGCGCCACGATCCCGATCTTGCGCATTCGCGTGCTGCCGCGGCCGTAGCGCTCCTGATACCCTCGGCTCAGCTCGCTCTGCGGCTGGTAGCGCAGCCATCCCCAAGCGATCTCGATCGCCAGTGAGCGCATCCACCGGTTCCCCGCCTTGCAGATCCCCTGCTCGCGCCGCTGCGTCCCGCTCTGGTGCGGCGTCGGTGCCAGTCCTGCCAAGCCGCCCACCTGCCTGCGGTTCTTGAACTCGCGCCAGGCGAAGAACTCCAGCGCGTACAGCCACGACGCGTTGACCCCGATCCCGCGCAGCTGGTAGAGCTGGCGCGCACACTTCGACCCCGCGTCCGTCGCACTACGAAGCAGCTCTCTGCGCTGCTTCTCCAGCTCCGTGATGCGCTCCTGCAACCGCTCCCGCTCCTGCCACTCCCGCTCCACGCGCGCCTTCAACCACTTCGGCAGCTCCTCCCCGTTCCACTGCCGCAGCTGCTCCAGCACCCGCGGCAGCTCTGTGATCTCGCTCAGCCGCACCCCCACCGTGGCCAGCAGGCTCTTGATCCGGTTCGTCACTGCCGTGCGCCCCTGCTTGACCGTCTTCAGCTCCCGGTGCAGGTGCCGCCGATCTTCCTCCTCCTGCGTCGGGACGCGCACCACCTTCCACACCTGCTTCTCCCCCATCAGGTAGCGCAGCAGCTGGTGGACCAGCTTCGCCGCATCCAGCCGGTCCGTCTTCGCCCGCCGGGCTCGACGGTTCACCTCGATCGCGGCCGAGTCCACCACGTGGTTCTCCACCCCCAGCTGCTTCAGCGCACGGTCGATCCAGAACCCATCCCGCCCTGCCTCGTAGCAGCTCACCACCCGCACCTGCGCCGGGAGCCCGAACCGCGCCTTCGCCGCCTCGATCTCCTTCTTCACCGCCTCCAGGTCTCCTGCCCTCACCCCCCGATGCCGCGGTGCTTGCCCCAGACCCGGACTGAACGCCATCTTCCACTCCGACGCGCTCAGCTCCAGGCTCATCGCCAACACCTGCGTCGCTTCCGTCCTCGCGTTTGCCGGGGCCGTCGTGGTTCCCATAAGCTCCTCCTGGTTGAGTGATTCCCTCCAGGTTTAGCTTATCACCACGGCGGCCTCTTTACATGAATCTCACGCGGGCGCCCAGCGAGGGGGGCAGGCGCGGTGCCCCCGGGAGTACTCGCAGTCGCACGACCGGGCGCCGCCGCGGCTGTCGGGGAATCCCGGAAAGCGCGCCGGGTGGAGGTCGGTTCCGCGCGCCTGGCGCCGCCCGGCCCCCCCGGCGAGATTCCCCGCTCCGGCCCGTCCTCCCACCCCTTGCAGACCGCGCGA
>JAFAYN010000032.1 GCA_019240375.1 Gemmatimonadota bacterium | reverse complement strand
GCGTGGCAGGCGTGGGCACTCTTCCTGGTGTACGGGCTGTTCTTCGGGCTGACGGAGGCGCCGGAAAAGGCGCTGGTGGCGGGGCTCGCCCCGGCGGAGATGCGCGGGCGGGCCTTCGGGACGTACCACTTCGCCATCGGGGTGGGGGCGTTCCCGGCGAGCCTGCTGTTCGGGGCGGTGTGGCAGCGCTTCGGGTCGCATGCGGCCTTTCTGATGGGGGCGGGGCTCGCGGTGGCGGCCGCGCTCCTCCTCCCCCTGGTGGTCCCGGCGCGCCGCGCCCCGGCCGCCGGTGGCGCGTAGGGGATTCCGGCGCGCATCTTGTACCCCGCGGCACCCTGTACGTACACCCGGAGCACGGCGCGTGAGGAATGCCTGAAGATTCGCGGGAGATCGAGATCGCGCTCCTGATTCGCTCTGGCCGACCGCGCGAGGTGGCCGACTGGGTCGCGGCGCTGGCGGCCGTGGGCGGCTACCGGCTGGTGCCGCGGGCGTCGCAGGCCATCCGCGACCGCTATGTGGACACGCCCGACCGCCTGCTGCGGCGCCACCGGGCGGGGCTGCGCGTCCGCGAGGTGGACGGGAGGCGGCTGCTGACCCTCAAGGGGGAGCGGCGGCGCGGCGCGCCCGGGGAGCCGGCGGACCGGATGGAGGTGGAGCTCCCCTGGTCGGCGGCGGCGCTGGCCCGGGTGCTGGAGGTGCTGGCGACGCTGGGTGTCGCCCTCCCCGCGCCCGTGGCTGGGGTGGACGACGGGGATCCCTTCGCGGCGCTTGCGGCGATCGGGCTGGAGGTGGTGCAGGACCGGAGCAACCGGCGGCGGGTGCGCGACGTGGTCGCGCGGGAGGAGGACGGCGGCCCGGCGCTGGCGGAGCTGGTGGTGGACTCGGTGCGCTACGCCTTCCACGGGCGCGAGGCGCTGCACCACGAGGTGGAGGTGGAGGCCAAGGCCCATTGCGATCCCGCGCTGCTGCGCGAGGTGGCCGGCGCGCTGCGGGAGCGCTTCCCCGGCGAGCTGGTCCCGTGGCCGCACAGCAAGCAGGCAACCGGGGCCGCGCTGGAAGCGTTGCTCGGTGGCCCGGAGGCGGATTCGCTGACCGGTCCCGGCGGCGACCTGGAGCCGGAGGCGTACGACCGGATCGCCCGGTTCCTGGACGAGCCGATGGACGCCGCGCGGTGAGCCTGTACCTCCACGCGGGCGGGCACCGGCTGGAGTATGCCTGGTTCGGCCCGGAGCCGGACCGGGCGCCCACGCTGGTGTTCCTGCACGAGGGGCTGGGGTGCGTGGCGACGTGGCGCGACTTCCCGGCGCGCGTGGCGGAGGCGACTGGGTGCGGAGCGCTGGTGTACAGCCGTGCCGGATACGGCGCGTCGGACCCGGTGGCGCTCCCCCGGCCGGTTTCCTTCATGCACCGCGAGGGGCTGGATGTGCTCCCGGAGGTGCTGGAGGCGGCGGGGGTCCGCGACGCGATCCTGGTGGGGCACAGCGACGGCGCCTCCATCTCCCTGGTCCACGCCGGGAGCGGGAGTGCGCCGCGGGTGCGCGGGGTGATCGTGGAGGCGCCGCACGTGTTCGTGGAGGAGGTGTCGGTGGCGAGCATCGCCCGGATCGGGGAGGCGTACCGCTCCACCGAACTCCCCGGGAAGCTGGCGCGCTACCACGGCGACAACACCGAGTGCGCCTTCCGCGGCTGGAACGAGGTGTGGCTCGACCCGGAGTTCCGCGCCTGGAACATCGAGGAGTACCTGCCCCGGATCACCGTCCCCGTGCTGGTGGTGCAGGGCGAGGACGACGAGTACGGCACCCTGGCGCAGGTGGAGGCGATCCGGCGGCAGGCGGGCGGCCCGGTGGAAACGCTGGTCCTCCCGGAGTGCGGGCACTCCCCGCACCGCGACCAGCCGGAGCGGACGCTGGAGGCAATGGCCCGGTTCGTCCGTCGGCGATTGGGTGTCGTGGGATCCTGAAGAAAAGCGAAACGCCCCGTCCCTGCGCTGCAGGAACGGGGCGTTTCCACCGTCTTTTTCGGATAGCGGGGGCGGGATTCGAACCCGCGACCTTCGGGTTATGAGCCCGACGAGCTACCAGGCTGCTCCACCCCGCGCCAGGGTACGGGTGGCCGAACATGCCGGGGAGGCGGTTTGAAGCCCGATCATCGATCGGTAGGTGGCATCCCCAGGGACTCTGCGGTATCCTCTCGGACTCCACATCGGCCGCGGGATCAGCCCCTTGCTTCAAAGGGGTAGGCTCAAACGCTGAATCTCCCCGTCATGCTCAACGCTGTAAATATAGATATTCCATTGTCTTGTGTCAATGGTTACGTTCCCTGGGATCGGATCGTGCAAGAGGGCGATTCCCGACCCCTTCCGCCGAGCAGGAGATTCCCGGCTGTAACGACCATCGTGAGCAGATCGCAGAACATCCTGGCACAGATCGGCTCCGGGGGAGTCGAAGCGCTCCACTACGAGGTGGCGCAGGAAAAGGCGTACGCCCTGGCGCGGATGAGTGGCCGCCTCCAGGAGGCGCTGCGCGCGCTGGAGGCGTTCGACACGGCGCACGCGGGGCCGCTGGAGCTCGGCCTGGCGCTGGAGCGGAAGGAGCTGGTGGCCGCGGCGGGGGAGGCGCTCTGGTTCTACGTGGTGCAGCGCGAGGTGTGTGGGCTCCGCGACAACGAGGCGGTGCTGCGCGAGCTGCGCGTCCCCCGCGAGGTGCGGCTCCGGATGGGGCTCAACCCCTCCCGTCGCGGGACGACGCCGTGACCGGGACGCGCCGGGGGAGCACCACCCGCCGCGTGGTGGAGGAGGTGTCGGTCGACGGGGGCGAGCACCGGCGCCGCCGCCGCGACACCCTGGCCACCGAGGAGCCGCTGGAGATCCGCGTGGTGCGGGCGGAGGACGCCGCCGCGCACCGGGTTTCCGTCACCATGCGCACCCCCGGCGCGGACTTCGAGCTGGCGGCGGGGTTCCTGTACGGGGAGGGGCTGCTCTCCGCCCCCCTCGAGGTGGCGGCGATCCGCTACTGCGTGGACCCCGCGGTGGACGGGGCGCAGCAGTACAACGTGGTCAACGTCCTCCTCGCCCATGGCGTCTCCTTCGACGCCGAGCTGCTGCGCCGGAACTTCTACACCACCTCCAGCTGCGGCGTGTGCGGCAAGGCTTCCATCGAGGCGGTGCGCGGCGCAGGGTGCCCCTTCGTCGCCTCGCCGCTGGGGGTGGACGCGGCGACGCTCCTGGCGCTCCCGGACCGGCTGCGGGCGGCGCAGGCGGTGTTCGACCGCACCGGCGGGCTGCACGGGGCGGCGCTCTTCTCGCCGGAGGGGGAGCTGCTCCGCGTGCGGGAGGACGTGGGGCGGCACAACGCGCTGGACAAGCTGGTGGGGGCGAGCTTCCTGGCGGGGGAACTTCCCCTGGCGGACCGGGTGGTACTGGTGAGCGGGCGCCTG
>JAFAYN010000392.1 GCA_019240375.1 Gemmatimonadota bacterium | reverse complement strand
AGGGGAGACGGTCGGCTACCGGGTGCGGATGGACACGCGCGTGGGGCCGAGGACCCGGGTGGAGGTGGTCACGGAGGGGGTGCTCACCCGGCTCCTCCAGGCGGACCCGGCGCTGGAAGGGGTCGGCGTGGTGATCTTCGACGAGTTCCACGAGCGCTCCCTGCACGCCGACCTGGGGCTGGCGCTCGCGCTCCAGTCGCGGTCTGTGCTCCGCGAAGAGCTGCGCATCCTGGTGATGTCCGCCACCCTCGACGGCCGGGCGATCGCGGCGCTGCTGGACGACGCGCCCGTGGTGACCAGTGAGGGACGCGCGCACCCGGTGGCGACGCACTACCTCCCCCGCCCCGCCGAGGGGCCGATCGAGGGGTGGGTGGCCCGCGCGACGCTGGACGCGCTGGAGCGGGAGGAGGGCGACGTGCTGGTCTTCCTCCCAGGCGCGGGGGAGATCCACCGGGTGGAGGAGCGGCTGCGCGAGGCCGCGCCGGGGCCGCGGGTGCGGATCGCCCCGCTGTACGGCAACCTCCCCCAGGAGGCGCAGGACCGCGCCATCCAGCCCTCCCCGCCGGGAGAGCGAAAGGTGGTGCTGGCGACCTCCATCGCCGAGACCAGCCTGACCATCGAGGGGATCCGGGTGGTGGTGGACAGCGGGACCATGCGGGTGCCGCGCTTCTCCCCGCGCACCGGGATGACCCGCCTGGAGACCGTCACCGTCTCCCGCGCCTCGGCCGACCAGCGCCGCGGGCGCGCCGGGCGGCTGGGGCCGGGGGTGTGCTACCGCCTGTGGACCGAGCAGGCGCAGCACGGGCTGGTCCCGCACGGAACGCCCGAGATCCTGGAGGCCGACCTGGCCCCGCTCGCGCTGGAGCTGGCCGCCTGGGGCGTGGCCGACCCGGGGGAGCTGCGCTGGCTCGACCCGCCCCCCGCCGCGGCCTTCGCCCAGGCGCGCGAGCTGCTGGCCCAGCTCGGCGCGCTGGATCACGCGGGCGCGATCACCCCGCACGGTCGCCGCATGGCCGGGCTGGCGCTGCACCCCCGCCTGGCGCACCTCCTCCTGCGTGGGGCGGAGCTGGGGCTCGGCGGCACCGCCTGCGACCTGGCCGCGCTGCTGAGCGAGCGCGACCTGTTCCGCGGCGACGGGGGAGAGGTGGACGTGGACCTCCGCCTGCGGCTGGAAGCGCTGCGCGCCGCCCGCGGCGGAGGGAGGCCGCACGGGAGCTGGCGGGGGCACACGCTCGACCGGGGGACGCTGCACCGGGTGCTCGAGGAGGCACGCCACTGGCGCCGTGAGCTGGGGAGCGGTGCCAGTGACGACGACGTGGAGGCGGCGGGGCTCCTGCTGGCCTTCGCCTACCCGGACCGGGTCGCGCAGCGCCGGCTGGGGCAGCCGGGGCGCTTCCTCCTCCGCAACGGGCGCGGCGCCGTGCTGGCCGGGGCGCAGGCGCTGGGCGAGGCGCCGTACCTGGTGGCGGCGGAGCTGGCGGGACACGGGCGGGAAAGCCGGGTGTTCCTCGCCGCGCCGGTGGGGCTGGACGAGATCCGGGCGCACTTCGCGGAGCAGGTGGAGACGGAGGAGGGCGTCGCGTGGGACGAGGAGGCGCGGGCGGTGCGCGCCCGCCGACGGGAGCGGTTGGGTGCGCTGACACTGCGCGAGGCCGCCCTCCCCGACCCGGACCCCGAAGCGGTGGCGGCGGCGCTGCTGGCGGGGATCGCTGCGGAGGGGGTGGAAGCGCTCCCCTGGAGCAGGGCGGCGCGCCAGCTACAGGAGCGGCTGGTCTTCCTGCACCGGATCGACGCGTCGTGGCCCGACGCCTCGGACGCGGCGCTGCTCGCGACTCTCCCGAAGTGGCTGGGGCCGCACCTGTACGGGATGCGCCGCCTGGACGAGGTGCAGCGCGTCGACCTGTCGGAAGCGCTGCTGGCGCCCCTCCCCTGGGACCGCCGCGCCGCGCTGGACGAGCTGGCCCCTACGCACCTCGTCGTCCCCAGCGGGTCGCGCATCCCCATCGACTACTCCGACCCGCAAGCCCCCGTGCTGGCCGTACGTCTCCAGGAGGTGTTCGGGCTGACGGAAACGCCGCGCATCGCCCGGGGCGCCGTCCCGCTCACGCTGCACCTCCTTTCCCCCGCGCACCGGCCGGTGCAGGTCACGCGCGACCTGGCGAGCTTCTGGCGCGGCACCTACTTCGAGGTGAAGAAGGACCTCAAGGGGCGCTACCCCAGGCACTACTGGCCGGACGACCCGCTCCAGGCCACCCCCACCCACCGGGCCCGCCCGCGCGGCCAGTAGCCGGCTCCTATTCGGCGATTCCTCCCTGGTCGCGCGGGTCCAGCTCCGCGCCCTGTGTGGACTTCACCGGCTCCTCCCGGCGCTCCGTCCCCTCCCCCGGCCGGGGCTCGTGCGGCTCGTCGCGGCGCATCGCCGGGTTCACCGCGCGCCGCTGCTCCCTGTCGTCCGTGTCCATGCCGATCTCCTCCGGTTCGCTGTGCCCGTTCGGGGGACGGCGGTGCAAGGGGTGCGCCTCCGCGCTCGCCCCGCTCTTGCGTCGCACCTCCGCCGGCCGTAGTCACAGACCATGAAGCCCGTCGTCCGACACCCCGAAACACGAGCGCGGAGGAGCGCGATGTCCCGCCGAATCTTTTCGCTGTCCCTGCTGGTCCTGTCCGCCGCCTGCGCTCCCGCGGCGACCGTCCCACCCGCTGGAGCGGCGCCCGCACCGACTCCCGCACCGGCCGCGGCCGCCGCGCAGCCGGCGCTCCCGCACGACATCCACTGGGTGCGCAACTCGGCCGAGTACCGCGCCCTCGCGCTGCAGGTGTACCGCGACGCCGGGGACCGCCTCCGAGAGCTGTCGCGCGGGATGGCGCAGGGGAGCTGGGGAGTGATATTGGACGCCGACGAGACGGTGCTGGACAACTCCGAGTACCAGAAGCGCCGCGCCCTGGCCGGAGCCGGCTACAGCGACGAGAGCTGGAATGCCTGGGTGCGGGAGCGGGCGGCGGGAGCGGTCCCCGGAGCCCCGGAGTTCACCCGGGCGGTGCGGGAGCTGGGGGGTCGGGTGGTGATCGTCACCAACCGCGACGAGGCCGTCTGCGCCGAGACCAGGGAAAACCTGCGGAAGCTGGACGTCGCCGCCGACCTGGTCCTCTGCCGTCCGCAGGGGCAGAGCGACAAGAACCCGCGTTTCCAGGCGGTCGGGGCCGGCACCGCCGGGCTGCCGCCGCTGCGGGTGCTGGAGTACGTGGGCGACAACATCCAGGATTTCCCCGGGCTGAGCCAGGCTGCCCGCCCCACCCCGGCGGCGCTGGAGCCCTTCGGCCGCAGCTACTTCATGCTCCCCGACCCCATGTACGGCTCCTGGGAGCGCAACCCGATGAGGTAGGAGCCGTAGAAAAACGAAACGGGGCGCCCGGCCCGGTCGGCCGGGCGCCCCGCGCGTTCATCCGAGCGGCGAGGAAGCTACTCCTCGTCTTCCAGCGACTCCTCGGGCGTACGGAAGCGGACGATCACCCGGTCGCCGAAGCGCTGCTCGTTCACGTCCCCGTACTGGGGATCCGCAACCAGCCACCCGTACCCGTTCTGGCGCAGCGTGTCCTCGGCCAGCGCCGCGACGTCCACCATCCCGGCGAGCACCTGGTTCGCCTCGTCCTCCGGGCGCTTCTGCGCGCCCACCAGGATGTCCAGCGCCCCGTCCGGAAGGCTGGTGTACTGCAGGAGGATGCTGGGATCCTCGCGGTGCAGCCCCCACGCCACCCGGTCCACCGCGATCTGCAGCGCCTCGTCGTCGGACAGGACCGCGTACGAGTCCTCCCCCTCGCGGAAGTACAGCTCGCCCGACATCCCCACCCCGTCGAACTCCAGCGACTCGGGACGCGACTCCAGGAAGCGCGCCAGCACCACGCGCTGGTCGTCGATCCGGGCGTGGTAGTTGGAAACCCCCTCCACCGCCGACGACAGGAACGCCTGCACCCGCGGATCGGTGTTGTACTCGCTGGGGGGCACCGTGGTCCAGGCCCGCAGCTCGGTCGGAGTGCCGACGCCGTCCTCCTGGGCGCGGCCCACCACATAGCGGACGTACTCCTCCGGGTCCACGGTGCGGGGGAGAGTGGACCCGGGCTCGTCGCGCAGCCCGTCGACGACGTCCACCACGTACTGCCCGGCGGCTTCGCGAGCCACCCGGATGGCCTCGGCCAGCTTGAGAGGGCGGAGATGGCCGGCGGGAACGATCAGGAGCCGGAGGCTCTCCGCATCACATAGGACACACATATTCGGTCTCGGGAGTGAAAATCGCATGCACGCAGGAGCAGAGTACATGCGGTCCGTCAATCTAACGGCGAGGATGCCGGGCTCCAATTCCCGTGTACACCGGGAAACGGCCAGGGATCGTTCGGGCGAAAGGAGAAGCGTCGTGGGAGTGGAGTGAAAACTAGCACCGGGCACGCTCCCCCGCTACTTCCCGGAAGCAGGGAGAAAAGCAGAAGGCCCTCCGTCTCGGATGAGACGAAGGGCCTTCTGAAAGGAGCGCTGGCGGCGCCATACTCTCCCACCGGGTGGCCCCGGCAGTACCATCTGCGCAGTGGGTCTTAACTTCCGAGTTCGGGATGGGATCGGGTGTATCCCCCACGCTA
>JAFAYN010000298.1 GCA_019240375.1 Gemmatimonadota bacterium | reverse complement strand
CGTCCGCGGTTGCTCGGACGGCGCCCCGCCGCTATATTTGTGGTTTGATATGATCCACCGGGAGCGCTCCGGTGGCTGTTCCGTCACCGATCGCGAATGAGGCTTCCATGAAGCAGGGCATTCATCCCGAATACAAGAACGTCACGGTGCACTGCGCCTGTGGCAACACCTTCGAGACCCGCTCGACCAGCGACAACATCCACGTCGAAGTCTGCTCGGCCTGCCACCCGCACTACACCGGGAAGCAGAAGCTGATGGACACGGCGGGCCGCGTGGAGCGGTTCCGGCAGCGGTACGCCGCCACCGAGAGCAAGTAAGACCAAAGAGCCGGGGTTCGCGCCCCGGCTCTCTCGCTATGGAGTGATGGAAGACCGTATCAGGGAGATCGAGCGTCGGCACGAAGAGCTTTCCCATCTCCTCGCCGACCCCGCCGTCCTCGCGGACAACAAGCGTCTCCGCGACCTTTCCCGGGAGCACACCCACCTCGCGAACGTGGTCGAGACGGCTTCGCGGCTCCGCAGGGCGGAGCAGGAGCTGGAGGATGCGCGCGCCCTGCTTCAGGACGGCGCCGACGATCCCGAGCTCCTGGCCATGGCGCAGGCGGAGATCGAGTCGCTGACCGGGCAGGTCGGCGACCTCGAGCAGCAGCTCAAGCTCCTCCTCATCCCCCGCGACCCGCTCTCCGACCGCGACGCGGTGGTGGAGATCCGCGCCGACACCGGCGGCGACGAGGCCGCCCTGTTCGCGGGCGACCTTTTCCGCATGTACCAGCGCTTTTCCGAGTCGCACGGGTGGAAGATGGAGCTGGTCTCCCTCTCGGAGGGAACCGCCGGCGGGGTCAAGGAAGCGGTCTTCATCGCCCGGGGCCCGCACGCCTACGGCGACCTCCGCTACGAGTCGGGGGTGCACCGCGTGCAGCGCGTTCCCGCCACCGAGACGCAGGGGCGGATCCACACCTCCGCGGCGACCGTCGCCGTCCTCCCCGAGGCGGAGGAGGTGGACGTGCAGATCGACCCGGGCGAGATCAAGATCGACGTGTACCGTGCCTCCGGGGCCGGCGGCCAGCACGTCAACAAGACCGAGTCGGCCGTGCGCATCACCCACCTCCCCACCGGGCTGGTGGTGACCTGCCAGGACGAGAAGTCCCAGCACAAGAACAAGGACAAGGCCCTCCAGGTCCTCCGCTCGCGCCTCCTCGACCTCCGCATCGCCGAGCAGGAGGCGGAGCGCGCCCGCGACCGCAAGACGCAGGTGGGAACCGGCGACCGCTCGGCCAAGATCCGCACCTACAACTTCCCCCAGAGCCGCGTCACCGACCACCGGATCGGGTACACGACGCACGCGCTGCAGCAGGTGCTCGACGGCGGCCTCGACGAGATGATCGAGCGGCTCAAGCTGGCGAGCGAGTCGGAGCGCGCCGCTTGACCGCGGCCCCTGCGCCCTCCTCGGGGCGGACCTCTCCGACGGAAGACGGGTAGAGTGGCGGAGCGGGACGAGAAAAAGGTGTGGTCCGTGCTGGAGATGCTCCGCTGGACCACGGAGTACTTCCAGGGGAAGGGGTTCCACAACGCGCGGCTCAACGCCGAGCTCCTCCTGGCCGGATCGCTGGGGCTCAAGCGCCTGGACCTGTACCTCCAGTACGACCGTCCGCTCCTCCCCGCCGAGGTCGCGGAGTTCCGGTCGCGGCTCGTCCGCCGTGCGCGACGCGAGCCGATCCAGTACATTGAGGGGGAAGCCGCCTTCCGCAACCTCCGCCTGCGCGTCGACCGCCGCGTCCTGATCCCCCGTCCCGAGACCGAGCTGCTGGTGGACGTGGTGCTGGAGTGGGCGCGGGGGAGGGAAGGGCTCCGCGCCCTGGACGTGGGGACGGGCTCCGGCGCCATCGCGCTCAGCCTGGCGACGGAAGGGTCCTTCGGGCAGGTGGTCGCCACCGACCTTTCGCCCGAGGCGCTGGAGGTGGCGCGCGGCAACCGCGACCTGGCCGCCGCGGACGCGCCGGTGGAGTTCCGGGCCGGCGACGTGTACGATCCGGTGGCGGGGGAAACGTTCGACGTGGTGGTCTCCAACCCGCCGTACGTCGGCGAGGAGGAGCGCGACTCGCTCGACCCGGAGGTCCGCGAGTGGGAGCCGGCCCGGGCGCTGTTCGCCGGGATGGGAGGGCTGGAGGTGATCCGCCGGATCGTGGGCGGCGCTCCCGCAGTGCTCCGCCCCGGGGGACTCCTCGCCATTGAGATCGGCTGGCAGCAGGCAGACGCGGTCGCAGCGCTGATCCGTGAGGTGGACGGGTTCTCGGAGCCCACCGTTCGCCGCGATCTCGCCGGGCGGGATCGCATCGTCACCGCAGAGTTTCGTACCCGGGAGTGAAGATGGAAGCAATGTGGGAGAAGGCGCGCGAAGTGGGCCGGCAGCTCGCCCAGACGGACGAATATCGTGCGCTCAAGCGCGCCAACGACCGGCTTTCCGACGATCGCGACGCGGTGACGCGGATGAACCGGCTCGCCGAGTTGCAGGACGAGCTGACCCTGGCCATGCGCCGCGGGGCCGAGCCGCCGCAGGAGCAGCAGGACGAGTACGAGCGCCTGGTGGACGAGATCCAGGAGAACCCCGTGTACCAGTCCCTGGTGGCCGCGCAGAACAACTTCGACAAGCTGATGATGCGCATCAACGAGGAGATCGCCCGCGGCATCGAGGCCGGGGCGCAGAGCCGCATCATCCTCCCGTCGTAAGCGCGCCGGATCATGGCGGGTATCGGAGCGGGGCTGAGGGACTGGTTCGTCGGGCTGATCCGGCCGATGATGGACGCGATGGTCCGCCATCGTGTCCACCCCAACGTCATCACCACCGTCGGGTTCCTGGTGACGGTGGCGGCGGGCGTGGCCTTCTTCCTCGGTCACCTGCGGACCGGGGGGACGCTGATCATCGTCGGCGGGATCTGCGACATCTTCGACGGGTACGTGGCCCGGGGAACGGGGCTGGCCTCCGCCTTCGGGTCGTTCTACGACTCGACTCTCGACCGCATCTCCGAGATCGTCGTCTTCCTGGGGATCTTTTCCCTGTACAGCGGCGGGCACCCCGACATGGGCCCGCCCTCCATGGTGTACGTGGTGGCGCTGGCGCTGGCCGGCTCCCTGATGGTCTCGTACACCCGCGCCCGGGCCGAGGGGCTCGGCATCGACTGCAAGGTCGGAGTCATGCAGCGGCCGGAGCGGATCGTCCTGCTGGGCCTTTCCACCATGTTCTTCGGGACGATGTGGAATGGCGCCGTGCTGACGTGGGTGTTGATCGCCATGGCGCTCCTCACCAACTTTACCGCCGTCCAGCGCATCGTCTGGGTGTACCGGTTCACGCGGATCCCCGCGAACGCCACCCCGACGCCGCCGGCCCGCTACGAACACACAACGTCCAAACCATAGAGGTCCTATCGTGAGCAACGATCTCAAGACCCCGCGCCCCGCCGAAGGGCGGCTCGGCATCCTCCTCGTCGGCCTCGGCGCCGTGTCCACCACCTTCATCGCGGGGGTGGAGCTGGCCCGCCGCGGGCTGGGGCGGACGATCGGCAGCGTCACGCAGATGGGGACCATCCGCCTCGGCAAGCGCTCCGAGGGCCGCTCGCCGAAGATCTCCGACTTCGTCCCGCTGGCCTCGCTCGAGGACCTGGTCTTCGGCGCCTGGGACCCGATCGCCGACGACGCGTACACCGCGGCGCTCAAGGCCGGCGTGCTGAACAAGTACGAGCACGTGGAGCCGATCGCCGACTTCCTCAAGTCGATCAGGCCGATGCCGGCCGCCTTCGACCAGCGCTACGTCAAGAAGCTGGAAGGGAACCACGTCAAGCCGGGGAACAGCAAGCGCGAGTGGGCCGAGGCGATCCGCGAGGACATCCGCCGCTTCAAGGAGGAGAACGGGTGTGACCGCCTGGTGATGGTGTGGTGCGGCTCCACCGAGATCTTCATCAA
>JAFAYN010000276.1 GCA_019240375.1 Gemmatimonadota bacterium | reverse complement strand
CTCCTGCATGGAGTAGTTGACGCTCGCCTGCGCGGTGGAGCGCGACCCGTCGTAGTCCACCCCCAGCCCCCCGCCCACGTCCACGTACTCCACCTGCACCCCCAGGTGCCGCATCTCCACGTAGAAGCGCGCCACCTCCGTCATCGCCAGCTTGACGTTGCGGATGTCCGGGATCTGCGACCCCAGGTGGAAGTGGACCATGCGCAGGATCTCCATCTTCCCCGCGGCCTCCAGCTTGTCCAGCACCCGCATCAGCTGCGCCGAGTTGAGCCCGAACTTGCTCTTCTCCCCGGCACTCTGCGACCACTTCCCCGCGCCGGCGGTGGACAGCTTGATGCGGATCCCCGCGGTGGGCGTCACCCCCATCTCCTCGGCCACCTTGAGGAGGATGTCCACCTCGTTGATCTTTTCCAGGACGATCAGCACCTTGTGCCCCAGCTTCTGCCCCATCAGGGCCAGGCGCATGAACTCCTCGTCCTTGTAGCCGTTGCAGACGATCAGGTGGTCCGTGCGCTCGGTGAGCGCCAGCACCGCCTGCAGCTCCGGCTTGCTCCCCACCTCCAGCCCCACCCCGAACTCCTCACCGAACGCCACGATCTCCTCCACCACGTGGCGCTGCTGGTTCACCTTGATCGGGTAGACGGTGGTGTAGCTCCCCTCGTAGTCGAACTCCCGGATCGCCGTGCGGAAGCGGTCGGCCAGCGTCGCGATCCGGGCGCGGAGGATGTCCGAGAAGCGCAGCAGGAGCGGGAGCCCCACCCCCTGCGCCGCCAGGTCCATCGCCAGCTCGAACAGGTCGAGGCCGCGCTCCGGGTCCTTGGTGGGGTGCACGGTGGCGTGCCCGTGCTCGTTCACGCCGAAGTACCCGATCCCCCAGCCGTCCACGTTGTACAGCTCGCGGGAATCCTCTGTGGTCCAGTTGGTGCTTATCTCGTCCTCCCTGCGCTTCATGGCCTAGAGTCGTGCGGTCGCATCGCGAACGCGAGAAAAGTGATGGAAAAGCCCCCCGCGCGAAAGAGCGCCGCGGCTTGATCGGCCCCCGGCGCCGTGGTAGCTTCCGGCCCGGCCATCACCCGAACCGCTGCCCCGGTCCCACTATGTTCGCCTACCGCCACCCCGACTTCACGCACCCCCGCTTCCAGGGCGCTCCCGACGCGGCGTGGGAGCCCGCCCCGGCCGACGGGGTGCTCCCGGAGGGGTTCTTCTCCACCACCAACCTCCCCACCTACGTGCGGGTCGGCGGCGAGTGGAAGCTCCCCCGCGACCCGCGGATGGACTCGGCGCTGGTGCTCGACCCGGACGGCGTCCCCCGCGTGCTGGAGGGGCGCTACGTGCGCGCCGGGCAGCCGGTGGCGATGGGGCTCCCCGAGGACGGCTCCGCCGGGATCTACGTCCACGCCTCCGGGCTGATGGGTGATCCCGACATGGGTCCGGAGGGCGAGTTCAAGTTCATGTCCTCCGAGGTCTCCCGCGAAAAGCCCACCGACTACACCGCCATGGCCCGCGTCCTGGTGGAGGAGAAGGCACGCGGCGGCCACGTGGTGTGGGTGGTCGGGCCGGCGGTCCTCCACTCCCGCGGGCGCGACACCCTGGCCTGGTTCGTCCGCAACGGGTACGTCGGCGTCCTCTTCGGCGGCAACGCCGTCGCCGTGCACGACATCGAGTCGGCCACCCTGGGCACCACGCTCGGGATGAACGGGCGCGGCGTCCCGGTCGAGGGCGGCCACGCCTTCCACATGCGGGCGATCAACCGCGTACGCAAGGCGGGTTCCATCCGCGCGGCGGTGGAGCAGGGGATCATCCAGACGGGGATCATGCACGCGCTGGTCACCAGCGGCGTTCCGTACGTGCTGGCCGGCTCCATCCGCGACGACGGGCCTCTTCCGGACACCATCACCGACGTGATCCGGGCGCAGGAGGTGATGAAGGAGCACACCCGCCAGGCGACCGCGGTGATGATGATCGCCACCGCGCTGCACTCCATCGCGACCGGGAACATGCTCCCCTCGTACGTCTACCGCGAGGAGACCGGGGAGATCCGGCCCCTGTCTACAATCTGCGTGGACTCTTCGGAGTTCGTGGTGTCCAAGCTCAAGGACCGGGGGACGCACCAGGCGTTCGGCGTCATCACCAACGCGCAGGATTTTCTGCACGTGCTGCGGCATTACGTGGAGATGGAGCAGGCGGAGTTCGACGCCGAGCGTGAAGGGGTTTCGGCGCAGCCGGTGCAGGGGTGAGGGGTGCTGGTTCCGGTGTTCGTGGATGATCTGGTGGTGGGGCCGCTCCAGAGCCCGGCGGTACTGCTGCCGGTCTCTTCCGCGGGGCCGGTGAGCCTGTCGATACAGCCGGCAGTCTCCCCGTCCGCTACGGGAGCCCACGATACCGCCGTGGTCTCCCTCCGCAACAGCATCTGGGAACGGCAGGGAACGGCAACAAAAAAAATGGACAAAAAAGCCCCTCCCCCCTCGTGGGGGATCAAGGGGGCTGCTGTGGGAGGGGGGCCCTGCCAGGGCCACGCACCCAAGCACCTTCTGCGGGTAGCCTTCCCCCAGAATTGGGGGAAGGTGGCGGCTCTCAGGCCGCCGGATGGGGGCGTACGGTGCCCGGGCATCGCAGGCCCTCACCCCGGCGCTTCGCGCCACCCCTCTCCCAATTCTGGGAGAGGGGAGCACGACAACAGCCCTTCTCGCTTGCAGTTAAGCCCCTCCCCTGCTTGCGGGGGATCAAGGGGGCAGGCTGTGGGAGGGGGCCTGCTGTGGGAGGGGGCCGCATGAGTCCCCACCTCGCCGCCGCCCTCGCCGCCGTGGGGGACCGCCTCCCCCCGGAGCGGATCGACCAGGTGTGGCTCTTCCCCGCGCGGCAGACCGGTGACAGGGAAACGGGGCTGGCGGTGCTCGCGGCCTTCCCGGACGACGGCGGTTCGCCGGAGCGTCGGGCGGTGTGGACGCTGGGGTACGAGGCCGAGCAGCTCAAGGGCGGGAAGAGCCGCCGTGTCGATGCGCTGCTGGAGCAGGCGGTGGCGCCCGCCGGACGGGTGGAGCGGGTGATCGAAGGGGTGCTGCGCCGGCTCGGGTCCGACACCGAAGTCCCGGAGCTGCGGAGCATCGGCGGAGACCCCTCGCGCTGGGCGGAACTGCTGGCGGAAGGGGACGTCGTTCTTGACTGACCCTGTCGAGAATGATTATTATTTGCGTGGATCTCCTCCCCATCTCCGGCACCGAGGACTCGTGCCATGACTGAATTTGCGCGCCCCGCACCCGTCCCCATGCGAGACGAGCTTTCCCCGTTCATCCACCTCTTCCGCCGCTACCTGCGCCAGCGGGGGCTTCCGGTCACCCAGCAACGCGAAGTGGTCGCCGACGTGATCTTCAACTCCTCCGAGCACCTGTCGGTGGAGGACATCGAAGCGCGGCTGCGGACGCGCGGCGAGCGGATCGGCAAGGCGACCATCTACCGCACCATGGAGATCCTGGTGCGCAGCGGGCTGGTGGAGGAGCACGACTTCGGCGAGGGGTTCAAGCGCTACGAGCACCTGTTCGGGCACCAGCCCGTGCACCAGCACCTGATCTGCACCCACTGCAGCAAGGTCACCGAGTTCCAGCGCCCCGAGATCGAGCGGCTGCAGGACGAGGTCGCCCTCCAGCACGGCTTCCTCCCCACGCGGCACCGGCTGGAAATCTACGGGCTCTGCGGCGACTGCCAGGCGCAGGGGGTGACGCACGACTACAAGGGGCTGACCTGCCCGGCGCTGGACGTGGCCTGACGCGACTACGCAGCACCTCCGGGTGTACGAACGAGAACAGGGGAGCCGCCCAGGCCGGGCGGCTCCCCTGTTTCTTTCCTTCAACCGGCCCGGGCTATCGCCTCATCAGCAGCCCTGGACGGCCCGTCCGTTCGGGGCGCGGACGTGCATCCCCAGCTGTGCGTACCCGTCGTGTCCGTACGTATCGGTCACATACACGGTGAGGAGCTGGTTCCCAAAGTAGTCATACTCCCCCTCCATGCTCTGCCCCGTGGTGTCCAGCTGCTGGTAGTCCGGACCTTCC
>JAFAYN010000334.1 GCA_019240375.1 Gemmatimonadota bacterium | reverse complement strand
GGAGACCGGCGAGCCCTTCGTGGGGCGGGAGCTCCCCATCTTCATCACCCGCGCCCCGGGGGCGGAGCCGGAGGAGCGCTTCCTCGACTTCGTCTACTACCCGGTCACCGAGGCGGACGGGACCCGCTCCGGGGTGGTCGCGCACGGCTCGGACGTGACGGAGCAGGTGCTCGCCCGCCGGGCGCTGGAGCGGCTGGAGGAGCGGCTCCGACTGGCGCTGGAGTCCGCCGACATCGGGACGTGGGACTTCGACCCGGTCTCGGGCGTCCTGGCCTGGGACGAGCGCTGCAGGCGGATGTTCGGGATCGCCCCGGACGACGAGGTGGACTACGGCGTCTTCCTGGCGAAGCTGCACCCGGACGACCGGGAGCGGGTGGACGAGACGGTGCGGCGGGCGCTGGACCCGGACGGCTCCGGGGGATACGACATCGAGTACCGGGCCGTCCTCGCGGACGGCGGGGTCCGCTGGATCCGCGCCACGGGGAAGGGGTTCTTCGGTGGGGAGGGGGCGGAGCGCGCCGCGGTCCGCTTCACGGGGACCGTCATCGACATCGACGACCGCAAGCGAGCCGAGGCGGAGCGCGAACGGCTGCTGCACGAGGCGGAGATCCAGCGCTCGCGCCTGGAGCAGATCTTCACCGAGGCGCCCGCGGTCATGGCGCTGTACACCGGGCCGCGGCACGTGGTGACGCTGGTCAACCCCACCTGGGAGCAGACGGTGGGGAAGCCGGGCGCGGTGGGGCGGACCTTCCGCGAGGTGTTCCCGGAGTTCGCGGGATCGGGGCTCTTCGAGATGCTGGACCGGGTGTACGAGTCCGGCGAGCCGTTCGTGGACCCGGAGGTGAACGTCCCGCTGGAACGCTGGGGGAGCGGGGTGCTGGAGGACACCTACTGGCACCTGGTCTGGAGGCCGCTGGCGGGGGGCGACCCGGGAGGGCGGGACATCCTGGTGCATGCGGTGGAGGTGACCACGCAGGTGCGGGCGCGCAAGGAGGTGGAGCAGAAGGCCGAGGAGCTGTCCCGCCTGGCCCGCGCGCTGGAGGTCAGCAACCGCGAGCTGGACCAGTTCGCCTACGCCGCCTCGCACGACCTCAAGGCTCCGCTGCGCGGGATCGCCAACCTGTCGCAGTGGATCGAGGACGACCTGGCCGACCGCTTCACCGACGAGGCGCGGGAGAACATGCGCCTCCTCCGCGGGCGGGTGCACCGGATGGAGGGGCTGATCGACGGGATCCTCCAGTACTCGCGCGCCGGGCGGGTGCAGGAAAGGACCGAGCGGGTGGACGTCGGCCGGCTGGTGGAGGAGGTCGTCGACCTGCTGGCACCCCCGCCGGAGGTCGTCTTCCAGGTAGGGCCGGGGCTCCCGGTGCTCGAGACCGAGCGGCTCCCGCTCCAGCAGGTGCTGATGAACCTGATCGGGAACGCGGTCAAGTACGCCCGTGTCGCCGAGCCGCGCGTGGAGGTGGCGGCGGAGGACCGCGGCGACGCCTGGGAGCTGCGGGTGAGCGACAACGGCCCCGGGATCGCCCCGGAGTACCACGACCGGATCTTCGGGATCTTCCAGACGCTGCAGTCCCGCGACGAGGTGGAGGGGACCGGGATCGGGCTGTCGATCGTGAAGAAGGTGGTGGAGAGCCGGGGCGGACGGGTGTGGGTGGAGTCGGAGGAGGGGGCGGGGGCCACCTTCCACGTCCTGTGGCCGAAGGCGCGCGCCTGAGCCGCGGTCACCCCACTGCGGCCGCCGCGGCGCGCCCCGCCGCCCGCCCGGAAAAGATGCACCCCCCCAGGAAGGTCCCTTCCAGCGCGCGGTAGCCGTGCATTCCCCCGCCGCCGAAGCCGGCCACCTCGCCCGCGGCGTACACCCCGGGGAGCGGCCGGCCGTCGGCGCGGAGGACGCGCCCCTCCAGGTCGGTCTGCAGCCCGCCCAGCGTCTTGCGGGTGAGGATGGAAAGGCGGACGGCGATCAGCGGCCCCGCCTTAGGGTCGAGCAGGCGGTGCGGCGGCGCCACCCGGATCAGCCGGTCGCCCAGGTACTTCCGCGCGCCGCGGACGGCGGTGAGCTGCGCGTCCTTGCCGAACGCGTTGGTGAGCTGCGCGTCGCGGGCCCGCACCTCGCGCTCCACCGCGGCGGGATCGAGCAGCGGCTCATCCGTGAGCATGTTCATCCGGCGCACCAGCTCCGGGAGGGTGCGCTCCACCACGAAGTCCTCGCCGTGCCGCTTGAACGCTTCCACCGGCGCGGGGGCACCGGGGAGGACGCGGCCCAGCGTCATCCGGATGCTCCGCCCGGTCAGGTCGGGGTTCTGCTCCGAGCCGGAAAGGGCGAACTCCTTTTCGATGATCCGCTGGGTCAGGATGAACCAGGTGTGCTCGTACCCGGTCTTCACGATGTGCTCCAGCGTCCCCAGCGTGTCGAACCCGGGGAAGAGCGGGGCGGGGAGGCGCCGGCCGAGCGCGTCCAGCCAGAGCGAGGAGGGGCCGGGGAGGATGCGGATCCCGTGGCCGCTCCAGATGGGAGACCAGTTGCGGATCCCCTCCGTGTAGTGCCACATCCGGTCGCGGTTGATCAGTTTCCCACCCGCG
>JAFAYN010000329.1 GCA_019240375.1 Gemmatimonadota bacterium | reverse complement strand
GCGCCGATGTTCGTCGCCGGCCGGCCGGGATGGGGGCTGGTGCTGGCCGTGCTGGCGGGCGGCTATCTCATGGCGGGCCGCGCGAACGCGGTGAACATGTACATGGACCGCGACATCGACGACCGGATGTCACGCACCCGGCTGCGTCCGATCCCGAGCGGGCGGATGCGCGCCGAAGCGGTGCTGGCGTTCGGGATCCTGTGCGCGACGACGGCGACCTTTCTGCTGGCGCACGTGGCCAACGTGCTCACCGCGGCACTCGCGCTCGGCGGGTTCTACACCTACGTGTTCGTCTACACACGGTGGCTCAAGCGCAGCACACCGCAGAACATCGTGATCGGCGGCGCGGCCGGGGCATTCCCGCCGCTGGTCGGGTGGGCGGCGGCCACGGGCGAGCTGACCCTCACGGCGGTGTACCTGTTCCTGATCGTCTTCTTCTGGACTCCGCCGCACTTCTGGGCGCTGGCGCTGGTCAAGCAGAAGGACTACGGCCGGGTGGGCGTCCCCATGGCGCCCAACGTGTGGGGCGAGCGCGAGACCATGCGCCAGATGGTTTTCTACACGGCGATCCTGGTGGCGGTGACGCTCGCTCCGGTGACGTACGGCGGGCTGGGGGCGGTGTACGGCGTCACGGCGGCCGTGCTGGGCGGGTGGCTCCTTCGCGACGTGATCAAGCTTTTCCGGGCGGGGAGCCTGACCAAGCCGGCCTGGACGCTCTACCGCAACTCGCTGCTGTACCTGGCGCTGCTCTTCTGCGCGATGGCGGTGGACGGGATCGTGCCGATCGGTCGGCGGGAGCACGTGGAGCCGATCATGCTGCGCAACCCGGACGTGGCGAGTTTCGGGCGCTGAGTTTTTTGTTCTGGTAGGTGGGGTGGCGGGCCGCTCCAGAGCCCGGCAAACAGCCGCCGGTCTCTTCCGCGGGGCCGGTGAGCCTGCCAAACTACCGGCAGTCTCCCCGTCCTCGGAGTGAGCCTCGCAAACAGCCGCGAGTCTCCCTCCGTACATCTTCTGGGAACGGCAGGGAAAGGCAACAACAGCGAAGGGTCGGCATCCACGCGAGATGCCGACCCTTTCACGTTGTTGAGCCCCTCCCCTGCAGCCGGGGGATCGAGGAGGCAGGCTGTGGAGAGGGGGCCCAGCCAGGGCCACGCACCCAAGCTTCTTCTCCGGGATGCCTTCCCCCAGAATTGGGGGAAGGTGGCGCGCAGCGCCGGATGGGGGCGGCTGTTGCAGTTAAGCCCCTCCTCCGCACGCGGCCGACGCTTCAGAAGAGCTCTTCGGCCAGCGATACGATGATGCCCGCGGGGCCACGCATGTAGCAGAGGCGGTACAGGTCCTTGTACTGGGCCACCTCACCGACGAGTTCGGCGCCGTGGGCGCGCATGCGGGCGACCGTGTCGTCGAGGCTTTCGACCGCGAACATGACGCTCCGCAGGCCCGGCGCGTTCGGCGGCGCGGTCGCCGGCTCGATCTCGACCAGCTCCGGATTGCGGAACTTGGTCAGCTCCAGGCGCCCGTGTCCGTCCGGGGTCCGCATCATGACGATGTCGACCTGGACACTTTCGAGCCCGTTGATGCGGTCCACCCACTCTCCCTCGACCGCCGCCTCCCCCTCCCGCTCCAGACCTAGCTCGGAAAAGAAAGCGATGGCGGCTGCTAGGTCGTCGACTACGACGCTGATGTGGTCCAGTCTCTTGATCGTCATCTTCCCGTTGTAGGAGAGGCGGAGCGTGACGGGCAGGGTCGACTGCCGGGCCCCTCCCCGACCCTCACCGCGAGCCCCGCCGCCGTCCCGCCTTCGCGGCCGGTGCCGGTGTGGGCGCGGGGGCGGCTGTCAGCGCCGCCACGGCGGCGGACGAGTGCACGGTCGGCGCGCGGAGCGACGAGACCACGAGCTCCATCAGCGGCGTCGCGGCCAGCGGCTGGTTGATGAAGGCGCGGGCCAGCTCCCGGAACTGCTGGATCACGTCGCGGGTCGCGTTCTCCGACTCCGGCCGCCCCGTCGCGATGGTCACCACCGGGACGCGGGGGAGGAGGCGCAGGAGCGACATCTCCCTCATGGTCATGCTCTCGTCCCCCGGGAGGAATACGTGCCCCGGGTCGTTCGAGTCCGCGCCGTAGCTTTCCAGCCCCACCTGTCGCACGATCTCGTGGAAGCGGCCCATCTGCGAGCCCGGTACGTCGTAGTCCACGGCCCGGCCGGCGGGGTGCCCGCGGCCGTCCACGCGCGAGTGCCACGAGGTCAGCGTGCTGGTGGCGAAGCTCCCGGGGCGCGAGCGCCCCTGCTGGAAGATGAACGCCTGCCGCTCCGGCGAGCGCCACGTCTCGCGGCGCGCGGCGTGCACCCCCGCCTCCGCCAGGGCACGCTCCAGGCGCATGATCCGCCCCGCGAAGATCGGGTCCAGCACGTCCAGCCCGCGGTGTACCCGCTGCGCCTCCGGGCCGTACTGCGTCCGCAGCACCCGCCACTCCCACTCCTCGTACGTCTCGCCGGGGCGAGGGCCCGGCATCCCGGGGATCCCTACCACGTGGTTGCCGGGGAGCGGCGTGGCCGGCTGGTACACCGGCACGTCCATGTACGAGGCCAGCCCGAAGCGGCCCGGCCCGCGGATTCCGTAGTGGCAGCGCATCTCCCCCGGCGTGGGGTTGCGGCGCAGGTGCGCGAAGTCGAGCAGCCCGCACGCGCTCCCGGGAGTCGGGGAGGGGACGGAGAAGGAGGGGGCCGGGACCTCCGCGGCGGCCGAAGCGGCGGCGAGCGGGACCAGGAACAGGGCCAGGGCGTAGCGGGCTCTGCGGATCATGCGATGCACTGCGGGTGACCTGCGGAAACGCGCCGGGGGAGGAGACCCCCGGCTGTCGGGCGGGACCAGTCTGCGGTACTGCCGTGTTGTCTGCGGTGCCAAAATTATAGTGGTGAGGGATCGTACTTACAAGTGCCTGCTCCCGCGCCGCTTGCACAACCCCGCGCCCCACCTCTAGCTTCCGTTCCGGGCCGCCGTGGGGCGGCCGGACACCGAGCACGGGGGAGCGATGGCGCGGGCGAAGGCTGCGAAGGTGAAGTTCGATCCCACCCCCAACCCCAACGCGGGGAAGTTCACCGTCGGACGGACGCTGGTGGAGGGGCGCCACGGCCTCACCTTCGACACCGCCGAGGCGGCCTCCGCGAACCCGGTCGCCGCGGCGCTCCTGGCGCTGGAAGGAGTGCGGAGCGTGTTCATGGTCGCCGACTTCGTCACCGTCACCAAGGACGCGGGCGCCTCGTGGGCCGACCTCGCCCCGCTCGCGCAGCAGGCCATCCGCGCGGCGCTCTGACCGGCGCCGACGCTCCGCACCCCGATCCCACACCCCGACCGATCCGACCATGCCCGTGACCGACGACGCGTACGCGACCCCGCCCGAGATCCTGCTCGCCCGGCGCGAGCGCGTGCTGGAACGGCTCGGCGGCGGCGTGCTGGTGCTCTGCTCCGCGCCCGAGCTGCTCAAGTCGCGCGACACCGACGTCCGCTTCCGCCAGGACAGCGACCTCTTCTACCTGACCGGCTTCATGGAGCCCGGCGCGGTGGCGGTGCTCACCCCCCACGACCCGGAGCGTCGCCTCACCCTGTTCGTCCGTCCGCGCGATCCCGAGCGCGAGACCTGGACCGGGCGGCGCGAGGGGGTGGAGGGGGCGCGGGAGCGCTTCGCCGCCGACGCCGCGTACCCGGTCGAGGAGCTGGACCAGCACCTCCGCGCCCTGCTGGAGCCCGCCGATGAGGTGGTGTACGCCTTCGGCACCCACCCCGAGATGGACCAGCGCATCCTCCGCCTGGTCACCGGCTTCCGCCGTACACGCCCGCGCGCCGGCAAGGGGCCGCTGGCGGTGCGCGACCCCGACGCCGTCCTGGCCGAGATGCGGCTGGTCAAGGAGCCGTGGGAGCTGGAGCGGATGCGCCGCGCCGGCGAGATCAGCGCACGGGGGCACCTGGCCGCCCTCCGCGCGGCGCGCCCGGGGATCGGTGAGTGGGAGCTGGAGGCGGTGCTGGACGCCGCCTTCCGCTCGGCGGGCGGGCGCGGCTCCTCGTACCCGACCATCGTGGGCTCCGGCGCCAACGCCACGGTGCTCCACTACGTCGCCAACGACCGGCGGGCGCGGGACGGGGAGCTGGTGCTGGTCGACGCCGGCGCCGAGTGGGGGATGTACGCCGGCGACATCACCCGCACCTTCCCGGTGTCCGGGCGCTTCACCGAGGCGCAGCGCGCCGTGTACGAAGTCGTTCTCGCGGCGGAGGAGGCGGCCATCGCTGCGGTCCGCCCCGGCGCCCTCTTCAGCGACGTGCACGAGGCGGCGGTGCGGGTGCTGACCCGGGGGATGGTGGATCTCGGCCTGCTGACGGGCGACGTGGACGAGCTGATCGAAAGCGAGGGGTACAAGCCCTTCTACATGCACCAGACCTCGCACTGGCTGGGGCTGGACGTGCACGACGTGGGGCCGTATCGGCGGGGCGGGGAGTGGGTGCGCTTCGAGCCGGGGATGGTGCTCACCATCGAGCCCGGGCTGTACATCGCGGAGGACGCCGACGTCCCGGAGGCGTTCCGCGGGATCGGGGTGCGCATCGAGGACGACGTGGCGGTCACCGCCGACGGGCACGAGATCCTGACCCGCGGCGTCCCCGTCGCCGCCGACGAGATCGAGCGGCTGGTGGGAAGCGGCGGCTGAAGGAATCGCGCCCGCACCCCGCGGACGCGCTCACCCGGTCGGCACAGGGAGGTGGGATGGTGCGCAGCGCCATGATGCAGCGCGGGGTGGGGGAGCGGGGCGACTTCCGCTGGCGCGGCAAGGAGGTGTCGCGCCAGGAGGCGCTCGCCGACGCGGTGTTCGGCTTCGCCATCACCCTGCTGGTGGTGTCGCTGGAGGTGCCGCGCACCTTCGCCGAGATGCTGGTGGCGATGCGGGGCTTCTTCGCCTTCGCGGCCTCCTTCGCCCTGCTGTACCTGGTCTGGCACCACCACTACCGCTTCTACCGGCGCTACGGGCTGGAGGACCCTGCCACCACCGTGCTCAACGGGGTCCTCCTGTTCGTGGTGCTCTTCTTCGTGTACCCGCTCAAGTTCGTCTTCAACCTGATGTTCAACCAGATCATCGGGGTCGACGCCTGGGTGGCGATGCCCGACGGGACCCGGGCGCCGGTGCTCACCCGGGAGCAGGCCCCCACCATGATGCTGGTCTTCGGGCTGGGGTACGCGGCGGTCTTCCTGGTCTTCGCCCTCCTGTACCACCACGCCTACCGCCGCCGCGAGACGCTGGACCTCACCCCCCTGGAAGCGTACCACACGCTCGACAACGTCCGGGAGAACCTCCTCAACGTGGCGATCGCCGCGCTCTCCATCTGGGTGGCCTACCGGGGCAGCCGGAACGCACCCATGCTCTCCGGCCTCACCTACGCGCTGGTGGGTCCGGTGATGACCATGCACGGGTTCTGGAGCGCCCGACGCCGCAAACGGGTGGCGGTGCGTGTCGAGGCCGCTGCGGAATCCTGACTCCGCCCGTCCCGCCGCTCTCGCGCACTTGCGAAGTGTAGCCATTGGCTATAGTTTGCGCATGTGACCCCGCGTCACGGTGGATGGATTTGAGCGCGACCGCTTGCGACCACCTAAAAAAAACGCTAAAGAGTCGGGAATCGAACCGGTGACCGCTTTCCGGTACGCAGCGCCCCGCACTCCAGAGTCGCGGGGCTTTTTCATATTCCGGGATCTCCGCCGCATGCCGAACAGCCGCTCTCCGTACCTGCAGGCCATCCAGCAGCGCGTCGTCGTCTTCGACGGCGCGATGGGCACCTCCATCCAGCGCTACAACCTCACCCCTGCCGACTTCGGCGGGGAGAAGCTGGAGGGGTGCAACGACTACCTGGTGATCTCCCGCCCGGACGTCATCGAGGAGATCCACGCTTCGTACATGGAGGCCGGGGCGGACGTGCTGGAAACGGACACCTTCCGCTCCAACCGGATCACCCTGGGCGAGTACGGGCTGTCGGACCAGGTGCGCGAGATCAACGTGGCCGCGGCCCGGCTGGCGCGGAGCGTCGCCGACCGCTTCGCCACCCCGGAAAAGCCGCGCTTCGTCGCCGGCTCCATCGGGCCGTCGGGCTTCCTCCCCTCCGCCAGCGACCCGACGCTGGGGAACATCACCTTCGACGAGCTGGTCCCCGTCTTCGCCGAGCAGGCGCGGGCGCTGGTCGAGGGCGGGGTGGACGTCCTGCTGATCGAGACCTCGCAGGACATCCTGGAGGTCAAGGCCGCCATCTTCGGGTGCCGCCAGGCCATCGCCGAGGCCGGGCGCCCGGTGGCGCTGCAGGCGCAGGTCACGCTCGACACCTCCGGGCGGATGCTCCTGGGCACCGACATCGGCGCGGCGACGGTGACGCTGGAGGCGCTGGGGATCGACGTCATCGGGCTGAACTGCTCCACCGGCCCCGAGCACATGCGCCAGCCGGTGCGCTACCTGGCCGAGAACACCTCGCTCCCCATCTCGGTGATCCCCAACGCCGGGATCCCGCACAACGACGGCGGGTGCGCGGTGTACCCGCTGGAGGCATCGCCCTTCGCCGCGCAGCAGGAGGAGTTCGTCCGCGAGTTCGGGGTCAACGTGGTGGGCGGGTGCTGCGGCACCACCCCCGACCACATCCGCGAGCTGGTGGCGCGCGTCGGCGGGATCGCCCCGAAGCCGCGCCAGGTGGAGTTCGTCCCGCGCCTTTCCTCCGGGATCCGCGCCACCGACCTGGTGCAGGTGCCGGCGCCGACCATGATCGGCGAGCGCGTCAACGCGCAGGGGTCGCGCAAGGTCAAGCGCCTCCTCCTGGGCGACGACTACGACGGCGTGCTGGACGTGGCCCGCGAGCAGACCGAGAGCGGGGCGCACGTACTGGACGTGTGCGTCGCCCTCACCGAGCGCCAGGACGAGGACCAGCAGATGCGCACGGTGGTCAAGCTCCTGTCGCAGGGGGTGGAGGCGCCGCTCTGCATCGACTCCACCGAGGCGCCGGTCATCGAGATGGCGCTCAAGCAGTCGCCGGGGCGCGCCATCGTCAACTCCATCAACCTGGAGAACGGGCGCGAGCGGATCGATGCGGTGCTCCCGGCGGTCGCCGCCCACGGCGCCGCGGTGATCGCCCTGACGATCGACAAGGAGCTGGGCGGGATGACCAAGACGGCCGAGACCAAGCTCGCCGCCGCCCGCAAGATCCACGACATCGCCACGGGCGAGTACGGGCTCCGCCCCGATGCCCTGATCTTCGACGCGCTGACCTTCACCCTGGCGACCGGCGACGAGGAGTTCCGCCGCTCGGCGCTGGAGACCGTCGAGGGGATCCGCGCCATCAAGCGCGAGCTCCCGGGGGTGCTCACCACCCTGGGCGTCTCCAACGTCAGCTTCGGACTGGCGCCGCACGCGCGCGCCGTGCTCAACTCCGTGTTCCTGCACCACTGCGTGGAGGCGGGGCTCGACACCGCCATCATCAACCCGGCGCACGTCCGCCCGTACTTCGAGATCCCCGAGGAGGAGCGGAAGCTCGCCGACGACCTGATCTTCGACCGGCGCACCGAGACGCACGACCCGCTCGCCGCCTTCATCGAGTTCTACCAGGGGAAGGCGGGCGAGGCCGAGTCGGCGGTGGACCCCACGGCCGAGATGGAGCCGGAGGCGGCGCTGCACTGGAAGATCCTGCACCGCAAGAAGGAGGGGATCGAGGAGCTGATCGACCGGGCGGTGGAGCGCCAGGGCGCGGTCCCGGTGCTCAACGACGTCCTTCTCCCGGCCATGAAGGAGGTGGGCGACAAGTTCGGGGCGGGCGAGCTGATCCTTCCCTTCGTGCTGCAGAGCGCCGAGGTGATGAAGAAGGCGGTCGCCCGGCTGGAAAACTACCTGGAAAAGGCCGAGGGGCAGACCAAGGGGAAGGTGGTGCTCGCCACGGTGTACGGCGACGTGCATGACATCGGCAAGTCGCTGGTCAACACCATCCTCACCAACAACGGGTATACGGTGTTCGACCTGGGGAAGCAGGTCCCGGTCAACACCATCCTGGAAAAGGCCGAGGAGGTGGGGGCCGACGCCATCGGTCTCTCCGCGCTCCTGGTCTCCACCTCCAAGCAGATGCCGCTCTGCGCGCAGGAGCTGCACCGGCGCGGGCTGAAGTACCCGATCCTGGTGGGCGGCGCCGCCATCAACCCCAGCTTCGTGCGCAGCGCGGCGATGGTGGCGGAAGGGGAGCCGTACGGCCCGGGGATGTTCTACTGCAAGGACGCCTTCGAGGGGCTGTCCACCATGGACCAGCTCATGGGCGGCAACGGCGCCGACTTCGTCCGGGCGCACAACGAGGAGATGCTGCGCCGCAGCGAGCAGTACGCGCAGAACCGGGCCAAGGCCAAGGACCTGCGCCCGGCCTCGCGGCAGAACCCCTCCGTCCCGGTGATCGACGCTCCGGCGCCGCCGTTCTGGGGGTGGAAGGTGCTCGACCGGATCCCGGTGGACGCGGTGGTGGAGTGCATCGACCTCAACACCCTGTACCGGATGCAGTGGGGCGCCCGCAACCTCAAGGGCGAGGAGTGGGAGCGGGTGGTGCGCGAGGACTTTGAGCCGCGCCTGCGCCGCTATACCATGGAGGCCCGCACGCAGGGGTGGCTCCGCCCCCGCGCCATCTACGGGTACTTCCCCGCGGGGCGCGACGGCGACGACGTGGTGGTGTTCGACCCGCAGGACCGCACCCGCGAGATCGGGCGCTTCACCTTCCCGCGGCAGGAGGACCGGGAGCAGCTCTGCCTGGCCGACTACTTCCGCCCCATCAACGGGAGCGGGCCGGAGGACGTGATCCCGCTGCAGGTGGTCACCAGCGGCGACCGCGCCGAGGAGTTCATCGCCAGCCGCAACCGGGGCGGGGACTACAGCGAGGGGTACTTCCTGCACGGGTTCAGCGTGCAGACCGCCGAGGGGGCGGCGGAGTACGTCAACCGCCGCGTGCGGGAGGAGCTGGGGATCGACGAGTCGCGCGGGCTGCGCTACTCGTGGGGGTACCCGTCGTGCCCGGACATCGAGCAGCACGAGACGCTCTTCCGCATCCTCCCGGTGGAGGAGCAGATCGGGGTGGGGCTGACCAGCGGCTTCCAGCTCGACCCTGAGCAGTCCACCGCGGCGCTGGTGGTGCACCACCCGGCGGCCAAGTACTTCACCCCGAACTAGCGGTCGGTCGGGGCGACGTCCCCGCCGACCGTACGGAGGCAACCATCGCTACTCGAGACAGGGTCGACCAGGCGCTCAACGTCCGCAAGCGCGGCGTGCGGAGGGTCACCGGCGCCGTACTGCTGGTCGGGCTGGTGCTCCTCGTGTGGGCGCTCGCCAGCCCGGAGCGACGGCGGGCCCGGCTCGCCTCCCGGCTCCAGATCGGCGACGACACGGCGCGCGTGGCCCAGCTCTTCGGGCCGCCCGGCGCGCGGTGCCCGGGCGCTTCGCTGGACCACCTCCGCGACCGCTTCCCGATCGGGACTCCCGGGCCCGCCATGCAGCAGGCGCTGGACCGGATGCAGTCGGAAACGGCGCAGCGCTGGGTCTTCCCGCTGGGAGGGGGACCCGCGGGGTGCGTCCCGGGACAGGGAAGCACCGAGGTGGGAGTGGACCGGAGCGGGCACGTCCGCTGGTTCGTCCCGGTGACGGGGCGGATCCCCCTGGTCCTCCCCAACGATTACCAGCCCGCTTCGACGGGCGCTTAACCCCACAGGGTCCGGATGGCTGACTTTCGCGAGCTCCTGGAGGATGGACGCCCGCACCTGTTCGACGGTGCGATGGGGACCATGCTGTACTCCAAGGGCGTGTACATCAACCGCTCGTACGATGAGCTGAACCTGGTGCAGCCCGACCTGGTCAGCGACGTCCACCGCGCGTACGTCCGGGCCGGGGCGGAGATCCTGGAGACCAACTCCTACGGCGCCAACCGCCTCAAGCTCGCCAAGTACGGGCTGGAGGACCGGCTCCGCGACATCAACGTCCGCGCAGCGCAGATCGCGCGGAAGGCGGCCGGCGAGCGGGTGTCGGTGGCCGGGGCGATGGGGCCGGTGGGGGTGCGCATCGAGCCGTACGGCCCCACCTCCACCGACGAGGCGCGCGCGGTGTTCGCGGAGCAGGCGGAGGCGCTCCTGGAGGGCGGGGTGGACCTGTTCGTCCTGGAAACGTTCAGCGACCTGGACGAGATCCGCCAGGCGATCCTGGCCGTCCGGTCGCTGTGCGACCTCCCCATCGTGGCGCAGATGGTGATCCGCGAGGACGGGCGCACCCCGTTCGGCACCGACGCGGCTCTCTTCACCGAGCGCCTGACCGAGTGGGGCGCCGACGTGGTGGGACTCAACTGCAGCGTCGGCCCCAACGCCATGCTGCAGGCGGTGGAGCGGATGCACCTGGCTTCCGGGCTCCCGCTCTCCACCCAGCCCAACGCCGGGCTCCCGCGCGAGGTGGACGGCCGCACCATCTACATGGCCTCGCCCGAGTACATGGCCTCGTACGCGGCGCGCCTGATCCGCAAGGGCGTGCGCTTCGTGGGCGGGTGCTGCGGGACCACGCCCGACCACATCGCGCGCATGGCCGACTCGGTGCGGATGCTGGCCCCGGGCGGTGCGGTGCGCATCTCCCCGTCGCAGCCGGAGCAGGAGTCGGCCTCCGGGGTGGAGCCGCTCCCCCTGGCCGACCGCTCGCGGTGGGGGGGTAAGCTGGCCGCCGGCGAGTTCGTCACCACCGTGGAGATCGTCCCGCCGCGCGGGGTGAACCCGGCGTCGATGATGGACGGGGTGCGGCTCCTCAAGGCGGCGGGGGTGGACGGGGTCAACGTCCCCGACGGCCCGCGCGCGCAGAGCCGGATGGGCGCCATCCCCACGGCGCTCCTGATCCAGCAGCAGGTGGGGATCGAGGCGGTGGTCCACTACTGCTGCCGCGACCGCAACCTGCTGGGGATGCTGTCGGACCTGCTCGGGGCGCAGGCGCTGGGGCTCCGCAACCTGCTCCTGATCACCGGCGACCCGCCCAAGATGGGGCCGTACCCCGACGCCACGGCGGTCTTCGACATCGACTCCATCGGGCTCACCAACCTGGTGTCGCGGCTGAACCGCGGCCTCGACCCCGGCGGCAATGCCCTGGGCGAGCCGACGCAGTTCACCATCGGCGTGGGGGTCAACCCCGGCGCCGAGGACCTGGAGCACGAGCTGAAGCGCTTCTACTGGAAGGTGGAGGCGGGGGCGGAGTACGCCATCACGCAGCCGGTGTTCGACGTGCGCCAGCTCTTCCGCTTCCTGGACCGGATCGAGAAGGAGGGGATCCGCATCCCGGTGGTGGCGGGGATCTGGCCGCTGGTCAGCGCCCGCAACGCCGAGTTCCTCGCCAACGAGGTCCCCGGGGTGATCGTCCCCGACACGGTGATCGAGCGGATGCGGCGGACCAGCGCGCTGAGCAAGGACGCCGCCGTGGACGAGGGGATCGCCATCGCCCGGGAGATGCTGGCCGACGCGCTCCCGCGCATCCAGGGGGTGCAGGTCAGCGCCCCGTTTGGCAAGGTGCCGCTGGCGCTGCGGGTGTTCGACGCCATCCCCGGGTGGAGCGGGCGCGCCGTGGAGGCCGGGGCGGCGTAGCGGGTCGGGAGGTGCATGAACGACGAAGGGGCGGACCACGGCGGTCCGCCCCTTCGCGCATCGGCCCCAGGGTTGTCCGATCGGCGCGCAAAGCCTATATTGAAAGGCTTTACATCGGCGGCTTCCGCGACGCCCTCCAGACCAGACGATGTTCGACCAGCTAAGCGAAAGACTCGAAGGCGTGCTCTCCGGCCTCCGCCAGAGAGGGGTCCTCACCGAGCCCATGATCCGCGAAGGGCTGCGGGAGATCCGCCGCGTCCTGCTCGAAGCCGACGTCAACTACCAGATCACGCGCGACTTCATGAAGCGCGTGGAGGAAAAGGCGCTCGGCGAGCGCGTCCTCAAGTCGGTTTCGCCGGGGCAGCAGCTCGTCAGGGTGGTGCACGAGGAGCTGACGGCCATGCTCGGCGAGAAGCGCGCGGCGCTGAACCTCGCCCCCGTCCCGCCGACCGTGATCATGATGGTCGGGCTGCAGGGCTCCGGGAAGACCACCACCGCCGGCAAGATCGCGCGCAAGATGAAGCGCGAGATGCGGCAGACCCGCCTGGTGGCGTGCGACGTGTACCGTCCCGCCGCGGTGGAGCAGCTGCAGACGCTGGGCGAGCAGGTGGGCGTCCCCGTGTACGCCGAGCCCGGCTCGAACGACGTGGTCGGGATCGCGCGGCGGGCGCTGGAAACGGCTACCCGCGAGCGCGACCGGGTGGTGATCTTCGACACCGCGGGCCGGCTGCAGATCGACGAGGACATGATGGACGAGCTGAAGCGCCTCAAGGAGGTGCTGAAGCCGCACGAGATCCTCTTCGTCGCCGACGGGATGACCGGCCAGGAGGCCGTCAAGATCGCCGAGGGGTTCAACGAGGCGCTGGACGTCACCGGCGTGGTGCTGACCAAGATGGACGGCGACGCCCGCGGCGGCGCGGCGCTCTCCATCTACGGCGTCACCCACAAGCCCATCAAGTTCCTGGGCGTCGGCGAGAAGCTGGACGGGCTGGAGGAGTTCCACCCGGAGCGGATGGCCGGGCGCATCCTGCAGATGGGCGACGTGGTCTCGCTGGTGGAAAAGGCGCAGGCCGCCTTCGACGCCGACGAGGCCGCCAAGCTGGAGCGCAAGATGATGGGGTCGGGTCGCTTCGACCTGGACGACTTCCTCGTCGCCATGCGCCAGATCCAGAGCCTCGGGCCGCTGGAGAACCTGCTGAAGCTGATCCCCGGCGTGAACGGCAAGATGCTGAAGAACGTCAAGGTGGATCCCAAGCGGATGAAGCACATCGAGGCGATCATCCTGTCCATGACGCCCCAGGAGCGGAAGCGCCCGGAGATGCTGACCGGCTCGCGCCGTGCCCGCATCTCGCGCGGCTCCGGGCGCCCGGTGGTCGAGATCAACCGGCTGCTGGCGCAGTTCAAGGACATGCAGAAGCTGATGAAGCAGATGAAGGCCCTCCAGGGGATGATGCCCAAGGGGGGGATGCCGAAGATGCCGTTCGGGGGGATGCCCTTCGGGCGGTGACTGCAGGTTACAGGTTAACGGGGGACAGGTTACAGCAAGCAAACCACGAAAGCTTGCAGGCTGTAACCTGTAACCTGTTCCCTGTCCCCTGCCTTTCGATCGTCCGCGCTCGTTGAAGCCGGCCAGGAGGGCCGGCCGACGCTGGACGTCACCGATCCACACCAGAGGAACATGGCACTCAAGATTCGTCTCCGCCGCATGGGGCGGAAGAAGGCCCCGCACTACCGGATCGTCGTCGCCGAGAGCTCGATGCCGCGCGACGGCCGCTTCGTGGCCACCGTCGGGCACTACAACCCGACCACCAACCCCACCACCCTGGTCGTCGATCGGGACAAGGTGCTGGCCTGGCTCGGCAAGGGTGCCATGCCCACCGAGACGGTGCAGTCGCTGTTCAAGAAGGCGGGCGTGTACAACGAGCCGACCGCCGTCGAGGGCGTGGCCGCCGCGGTGACCGGCGTCGCCGGCAAGGCGGCTTCGGCCGTCCGGGAAGCCGCTTCCGCGGTCGCGGGAACGGCTTCCAGCGCGGCTTCGACCGTGGTGGAGACGGCCTCCAGCGCGGCCTCGGCCGTGGCCGAGACCGCTTCCAGCGTGGTGTCGAGCGTGGTCGACGCGGTCCGTGACGCCGCAGGTGCGGTGGCGGAGCGCGTGACCGGGGGCGACGAGGGCGGGGAAGCCGCCGCGGAGCCGGCCGCCGAGGGTGAGGCCACTGAGGCCGCGCCCGCCGAGGGCGAGCAGCAGGACTGAGCGTCCACCCGAGCGACGGCCCGTCGATGGCCGCTGACGCAGCGGAGTACCTGGTCGTCGGGACGGTCCAGAAGCCGCACGGGATCCGGGGCGAGCTGTTCGTGAAGGTCGAGACGGACCGCCCCACCCTGGTCTTCACGGTCGGCCGCGTCCTCCGGGTGGCGGACGCGGCCGGGGTCCCGGCGGGACCGGTGCTGACGGTGGAGCGGGCGCGGTCGTTCAAGGGGGGGATCCTCCTGAAGGCGGCCGAGCTGACCGCCCGTAGCTCGGAGCTGGACGAGCTGCGGGGACGCTCGCTCCTGATCCCCCGCGACGAGGCCGCCCCGCTGGACGAGGGGGAGGTCTTCTTCCACGACCTGGTGGGGATGCGGGTGGTGGCCGGCGGCGAGGAGGTGGGGACGGTGGCCGACGTGTACGAGTACCCGTCCGGCCACCTCCTGTCGGTTCGCCGCAGCGGGAAGGCGGAGCTGATGCTCCCCTTCGTCGCCGAGATGATCCGCCGGATGGACGTGGCGGAGCGCGTCCTCGAGATCGATCCGCCCGCGGGGCTGCTGGAGCTGTGAGGATCAGCGTCGTCACCCTCTTCCCGGACTTCTTCCGGGGGCCGCTCGGGCTCAGCATCCCGGGACGCGCCGCGGCGGCGGGGCTGGTGGAGTACGACCTGGTGGACCTGCGGGACTTCACCCACGACCGCCACCGCTCGGCGGACGACTACCCCTTCGGGGGTGGGGCGGGGATGGTGCTGAAGCCCGCGCCGTTCTTCGAGGCGGTGGAGTCGCTGGCGGCGCCGGGGCAGGACCGGCCGGAAGGCCCGATCCTGGTGATGTCGGCGCGCGGCCGGCGCTTCTCGCACGAGGACGCGGTCCGCTTCTCGCTCGAGCCGGGGCTCACGCTCCTGTGCGGGCACTACAAGGACATGGACCAGCGGGTCCCCGACGGGCTCGGGGCCGAAGAGGTCTCCCTGGGGGACTTCATCCTTTCCGGGGGCGAGATCCCCGCGCTGGCGATCATAGACGCGACGGTGCGCCTCCTTCCAGGGGCGATCTCGGACCACGAGTCCGCGTCCACCGATTCGCACTACGAGGGGTTGCTGAGCCCCCCCTCGTACACCCGGCCCGCGGAGTATCGCGGGATGAAGGTCCCCGAGGTGCTTCTCTCGGGCGACCACGCCAGGATCACGGGCTGGCGGCGCGAGCAGGCCGAGCGCCTGACGCGCGAGCGGCGTCCCGACCTGTGGGAGCGCCACGAGCATAGTTGACGTTGGGTGCGATGCCGCCCCTTCGCAGGACCGGGGGGCCCGGCCCGCTCAACCTCTCCACTTTCAACGACCGAGGGCTACAGATATGCACCCGTTCATCGAGACCCAGAAGGAATACCTCCGGAGCGACATCCCCGACTTCCGTCCGGGCGACACGCTCCGCGTCAACGTCCGCGTCCGCGAGGGCGACAAGGAGCGCATCCAGGCGTTCGAGGGCGTCTGCATCGGCCGCAAGAACGGCGGGATCTCCGAGACCTTCAAGGTCCGCAAGGTGTCCGGCGGCGTCGGCGTGGAGCGCACCTTCCCGCTGCACTCCCCGATGATCGCCTCCATCGAGCTGGTGCGTCAGGGCCGCGTGCGCCGGGCCAAGCTGTACTACCTGCGCGAGCTGCGCGGGAAGGCAGCCCGCATCAAGGAGCGCCGCACGCGCTAGCGTGGAGCGGCTCGGTAAATCGCGTGACTCTGCGTTGGGCTCCGGGCGGCTCCCTGCGACGTACGGGACGTACGTCTCGGTCGCCGTCCTCGCCCGCCTTGATTCACGCGATTTTCCTTCGCCGAGACATCTTGCCGGTGTAACTGCAACGGCTTGATGGTTAAAAGAAGGGCTCCGTCCTTGCCTCCTGGCGACGACCAACGGCTCCGGGATCCGCTCTCCATCGAGCGCGGTTTCTGGAGCCGTGGTGTTTCCGTGCTGGCGGGGGTGGACGAGGTGGGGCGGGGGCCGCTGGCGGGGCCGGTGGTGGCGGCGGCGGTGATTCTCCCGCAGGGGCTGTGCGTGCCCGGGGCGGACGACAGCAAGCGGCTGACGGCGGCGCGGCGGGACGCGCTGGTGGACCAGATCTGCTCGTCGTGCGTGGCGTACGGGGTGGGGGCGGCATCGGCGCGGGAGATCGACGCCATCAACATCCGCCGTGCCACGGCACTCGCCATGCAGAGGGCGATCTCGCGCCTCCCGGTGCGCCCGGACCACCTGCTGGTGGACGGGCTCCCCGTCCCGGAGCTGGGGATGGACGCGCACACCGGGATCGTGCAGGGCGACCATCTGGTGCACTCCATCTCGTGCGCGTCGATTATCGCCAAGGTGGTGCGCGACCGGCTGATGGCGCGCCTGGCGCGGCGCTACCCGCGGTACGGGTGGGAGCGCAACAAGGGGTACGGCACCGCGGAGCACCTGGCGGCGCTGGCCCGCTTCGGACCCACGCCGCACCACCGCCGCTCCTTCGCGCCGGTGCAGCTCACCCTCCAGGGCCTCTGACCCGCTAGCCTATGCACTCCGAGCACCTGCAGAACGTCCGCCCCTCCTGGGTCGCCTTCGGCTGGTTCGTCGCCGCGGCGGTGACCGGGCTCGTCCTCCTCGCGCTGGCGGCGGTGGGGATCGTTCACCCCGCCGCGGAGACCGGGGGCGCGTGGGTCTTCCTCGCGGTCCTGGTCGGCTTCCTGGCCGGCGGCTGGGTGGTGGGGTGGAGGACCGGGTCGGCTCCCATCCTGCACGGGGTGGGGATCGGGCTCTTTTCCCTGGTCATCTGGCTACTCGCCAACCTGCTCGCCGGCGCGCTCCACCTTACGGACTGGACGGCGCTCTCTCCCACCGTGGCCGCCGGGGTCCTCCTGCTGCAGATCGTCGCCGCCGCGGCGGGAGCCTGGTACGGGACCCACCACCACGCGCTGAACACGGCCTCGGAGGACTGAGGACGGATCACAGCAGCACCGGTGCCTCGTTCGGCTCCCCCTCCGCGAACCTTTCCGGCCGCAGGGGGCGGACGTCCATCGTGCTCGCGCCGCCGTCCAGGATGATCTCGGCGAGGAGCTGGCCCAGCGCGGGGGCGTGCATCACCCCGTGCCCGGACGAGCCGTTGGCGAGGTACAGGTTCTCCACTCCGGGCGCGGCGCCGAGGAGTGCGTGCCGGTCCGGGGACATCTCGTACAGACCGCACCAGCACTCCTCCGGCCGGATGGAGGCGTCCGCCAGGCAGGGGATCCGCTCCCTCGCGCGGGCCGCCATGTCTTCCAGCCACGCCGGCTCCACAGCGTCGTCGAGCGGGTCGGCCGGCCGGGGTGGGTCCGGCCGGAGCAGGAGCACGCGCCCGTCCCTGACCCGCAGGTGGAAGCCGTCCTCCGCGAAGATCGTCATGGGCATGTCCTCGGGGAGCCGGTCGAAGGGAGCCGTGACCGCCACCTGCCGCTTCACCGCGGTCACGCCGACCTCGACCCCCGCGTGGCTCCCTACCGCGGCGGCCCACGCCCCGGCCGCGTTGACCACGCACCCGGCGGGGAGCGTTCCCGCGGGTGTCCGGACGGCGGCGATTCGGTCGCGGCGCATGTCGAAGCCCAGACAGGGCCGCCGGTAGTCGAAGCGCACGCCGAGGCGCTGGGCCGCTTCCACGTAGCCCCGCAGGATCTCCAGGGGGCGGAGGAAGCCGTCCTCGGCGCAGAAGACGCCCCCGCACAGGCCGTCCGGGCGTACGGCGGGGTTGATCTCCCGGATCTCCTCCGGGCTCACCGGGCGCGCCCCCGTGAACCCGGCGCGCCGCTGTACCTCCCGGAGCGCGTCGAGCGTGGCGAGGGTGCCCGGCTGGCGGGCAAGGAACAGGTAGCCGCCGGCCCTGAAGCCGGGGTCGACCCCGGTCTCGTCGCGGAAGCGGAGCAGCTTTTCGCGCGACAGGAGCGAGAGCCGGACGTTGACCTC